>JAEOTI010000033.1 GCA_016839955.1 Candidatus Hodarchaeota archaeon
GCCATCCGGTTTCTGTTAACCGAATGTGAAAAATCCTCCAATTTAAAGCGAGAAAGGATCATACTTATATAAAACATCGTGAAAAAAAGGTAGGGGTTTAAGATAATTTAGTGTGGAAAATTACACTTTCAAAAATCTATAGGAATTTAACTGAGTTACAAGAGCTATTAGAGTAGAACACTTAGAGAGGCAAGTCACAGATTTAGTTGAAGGAATACTGACAATTTATTTCTTCAGCCCTTCATATTCTTTCATATTGAAAGTTAACAAGCATTTTGTAATCATTCCGCTTATATCTCTTTCAAATTTGAGTTTATATACATTTCCATCCAAAGGCCTGAATTTGAATTTTAGTGGATTCCCTTCAGTTATATGCAAGACAATTTCTTCTGGTTCATTCTCTTGTTTTCCTACCAAATAACGGCCTTGAACATAAAAAGAAATCAAAACAACCTTTCCCTCAAATTTGAATATGTATACGCCTGCAATTTCATTATATATCTGAAGTCTTTCTTCTTCCTCTTGTCTTTGCTTAATTAGGTGCTCTTGTCGAGCCTTGCGACGTTTTTCTATAAATTCTCTATATCTTGGATCATTTTGCATTCTACCTTGGTGGGCTGATTCAACCTTGGCGTCCCATTTTCTCCATTCATCAGGGAGGGCTGATGCTAGTTGCTCGAAATCTGTACCATGAGGGCAGGACTCGTGAAGTTCATCATCACATTGGATACTCCGTATAAGCCAGTGACCACTCAACAGTTCCAATGAAATAGTATAAACGGTCCATGGTCCATTATCTTCCCTATCAGGACTTATTCTGCGAAAAATGCTGGCTTTAGGTCGCATTGCAACTGTAGCTTTTTTCCCATCAGTTTTAAGGTCATAGAATTTAGGCGTGTACTCGTAAACAATAAGTAGATTATCAATTAATTTCCACCCTTCCAGCAAATAGTGCATTAGACCCCTTTCATAGGCATAATCCTCACAAGCTTGAGGATTGGCTTCATCGAACAGAAAGCCAAAGTCAAGTAATGTTCCTTTTACCCAGCTTTCATATTTTATAAGAAAGAAGCTATTGACTGTGCTTTTGATTTTGTCCTCAGCTTCAAGATTTGGATCTAGCTGGATTCTAAGCCATTCGTTGTATTCGTTCTCTGGAAATACGACATTGCCAGCTAGATTGGTTTTCTGTGCATAAGCGAAAAGACATAAGGTTAATATAGCGATAATGGAGATTACAAAAGTGGGAAGGATTTTTCTTTTATTTGAGAAATTCATTTTGTGACTTCCCCAATCATCATTCATCAGACTCTGTCTAAATTATAACAGATTGAGGAGGGATTTGACACCAAGGCAGCGACCTCAATCTTGGGATGTAGTGGCTTGTAAATGCCGGCTGATGTCAGCAAAAGGGGATTAATGATGTTTTTTGGTGGGTACTCTCCCCAGCCGGCTAAAGAGAGTCATTTTTATTATAGCATATAGAGAAATTTATTTTTCTTATTTCATTTTAAAAAGAGTATATCTTGTTGCACAATTTAAATTGATGTATAATTTTGTCAGAAAGGAGGGGATTTAGATTTAAATTTCATTCATCAAAATTGAAGTTATCTAATATGATAACATCCATAGGATTAAAAAAATAACAAAGATAAAATTTGACTATAATTTTCACTCATGATATAAATTTTTTGCTTCAAATTTTTAGTAGGGAAGATTGATGATAAAATTTTTTTGGATAAAAAATGAATTTTGAAGATTTTCATCTAAACCGAGTGATACTAGAATTGAGATATGATGAAGGATTTTTGTATTGGGATAACTGTGGAGCAACAAATTTAGCAATTAGAAATCAATTTCCAAACTGGATTTGGAAGAGAACCGACACGGAGCTTTCAATTTTTAAAGATATCAGAAGAAGGATAGAATTAGTATTCAATATTCACCATATAAGATTTGTTCAAGACCAAGTAGATAATCTCAGCCAGTTCAAAAAAGCTGCAAAGCAGATAACGCCAATAATATTAGAAAAGCTTAAAATAGATTCATTTAATAGAGTTGGAAACAGATTTCTTTGTGTTATGCCTTTGGAAAATATTGATGAAGGATTAGAAATCCTTAGAAAAAATAAATTAATTGAAATCCCAGAGGAAAAATTAAAATTATTTGGTGAGAATCCTAATAAAACAAACTTTGTTCTATATATCAAAGATGGAGACTTCCAATATAGGACTGAGATTACAACTATAGAAAGAGTAGAAAAAGGAGGTATTGGGAAAATTGACGAAAAATATTTTCCAAAATGCGGATTAAGATTTGATATGGACTTCGCTCAAACTAATAAAGTAGAAGCTTCAAACTTTATTTCTGATGAGTTTATACAGCGGAATTATAAATTTCTTGAAAATAATTTAATAAAATTAATTCGTTAAAATTAGCTCGGAGAAAGGATAATAAAATGATTGTTTTAGAAACATCGATAGGAAGCGATGGTAAAGGTGATATCAAATATTATCATAATTATGCCACTGGTGGCGAAGTTATTCCTTCACCCAGAGAAGAAATATTAAAAGACACAATTAAAAAAACTATAGAAGGTGAATCGGTACATGAATATATAACGGAAAGGATTACAGGAGAAGCTTCTTTAAAACCCTCCGCCACTATGGAAAAAATTAAAGAAATTCTTAAAGAGGCAATTAACCTTATCGAAGAAGTATTAGAAGTATTTGAATTCGATATTATTGAAAGTATTAATAAATTTTCACTATTTGAGGAGCAAATAAAATTAATTTGGGAAAATAGGGAAGAGACAAATGAGTATTTCAGAGATGTAATAGTTCACTTATTAGCTGCGGCTCATAACTCCCATTATCAAAAATACAATAAAAATCAATTTCAATCTTTCAAATTAATCTTAGAAAATATACATGATATCAACATAAATAAATCACATGTTACAAAATCTTTAAAGATATTTAGAACTAACAAAATTGACCTTTTTGCCCCTATAAGAAATTGGGGGAATTATAAAATTGAGATTAAAAAAGGATGATTGAATCAGGTGATAATTTATTTTTAGATACATCTATCCAAATAGAACGGAAAATTTCCACTCCTCCCAAAAAAGATGAGCTTAACGAAATCTTGGCTTTAGCTAGCAGCTTATTTTCTTCGACTTATGTCAAAATGGAATATAGGAGAACTCTTGTTCGGGATTTTGTTTTCATATTTAATACGTTAACTGATTCTGAGAAATTTGGAGAGGTGCTTTACAGGATAAAATGCCTGCCTCCTTTGCAGCAGAGAAGATTATCAAGAATGATTGGAAGTTTAGCTGAATTTTTTCTAGACCAAAATGAGTTAATTTCAGAATCAAAAGGAAAGGAATTGCTAGAAATTGCATATCATTATTTTAAACCCTTAATAGAATTTTCAATGGAAGAATTTGATGATAGTGTTGATTTAATTGACAATCAAACAGACTGTTATATTGCTAAGGGAGTTCCAATTCTAAAAGGGAAAAAATTTGATAATCGGATATCTCACTGTAAACCTAAAGAAATAAATTGCAAAATTGTCGAATTTTTTAAGGAAAATATCACTTACTTCAAGAAAATTTTTTATATGTTATCCAAACAGCAAAACTTGGATTCTGAATTAGAAAAGATGAAAAATATTTTGGAAAAAGCTATAAAACATCCAATAAATATGGCAGATTATAGGAACTGTTGGAATTGTGGAGATTCAATAATTGCAGTCGAATCTCCTAAAGATTACATTATTTATACAAAAAATGAAAAACATTTTTATCCAATTTGCAAATCGATAAATAAAAAGATAGCTGTATTATAGAGTTAATCTTTTTTGTTATTAAGAAAGTCAGCATAATGGAGATATCAATTTGGAAAATGTTTTATTTCTGAGAGAATTTAGGCATTCATTAAAGGCGATTAATAAGAAACATTTCTTTTCTACAGAAAGAGGTTATCAAGGGTATCTTTTATCGGAATTGGATAAGAGGATTAAAAAAGAAAAGATTTTTCTTGAAGATATAATTGTTGAACAAGAATATCAAAAAACATCAAAAAATCATGGAATTAGAAAAAGACCAGATATTATAATTCATATTCCCTATAGAGAGAAAATTCATCCTTCTCGTTGTTATGGCAATTATGTTGTAATCCATCTTAAATTAAATGCTTCTGAGAAAAAGGCGAAGGACGATTTTGAAAAGTTGGATTCAATGTTTGATAAACTAAATTATCCGCTTGGCATTTTTTTAAATATTAATTCAGATAAAACATTTTTTGACAGCTATTCAGGTGATTATAAAGACCGTTTGCACTGCTTTGCTGTTAAATTATCCGATAATAAAGTATTGATATATGAATCGCCGTGAATTAAACAAATATTAGGCAGGAAAGAAGAGGCGAGTGGAAGCCAGGTTTAGCCTGGCCTCCTGATGTCAAAGTCTTTCTCTGAGAAAGCGGAATATTAGATTTTTGTTTTAGAGTAGTGGATGTTGAAATTGTGGTTCTGAGCTGGCTGGGTGAGCATCTTTGTCCTCATTTTAATGCATCGCTTGTGGCGTCGGATCAATTCCTCAAGATTCTCCAATTCGGTCGTTCGAGCGCTTATCTCATTTCATCTCCTTTTCTTTGTTCAACAATGCGTTTGTGCACTCTATTTGCGTTCGTATAAGATTGTCTAACAATTTTCTTATGTGTACGAGAATTTCAGAGAGAGAAACTAAACATGCCCCTAAATCGATGATCTGTGCATGAATGTCTTGTGACTTTTTCAATATCTCATCTAATTGTTTTGGTATCTGTTGAAAATTGTCTATGAGCTGGTCTAGCCGTTGTTCTCTAAACGGTGCTTTGTGATCATCAAATAATCCCATCTCTCGTTTCCTCTCTTTTTTCAAAATTGTCCTTTGCCCTATCGCTTCCATAATGACTCATTATGAGAGCGACAACCTTGTTACCCGTTTGTGTCATTTCTTCTCGGTCATTACCTCCTTTGTGTTAAAATATCTCATCGATGAGTCGCTTGAATGGATAAGATAACATGATGATGTGATGCACCTGCTCCCCGAGTATTGGTCTTTCCCCAAAAAAGTAGACACGCAGTTAAATTTGGATTTCTTCACTATAATACTCTACCGTCGTACTGTAGTTCAAGACAGAATATCTGCGTTGTCGATTATAAAAGACCCCTAGATAATCAAAAATTTTTCGCTTGGCTTGGGCTTTTGTCTGAAAAATCTGCAATTAGTATATCTTTAGCTCTTGTCGGTATTTCTCTAAATTTAATCTTTACAAGGCCATATACAGGAGTCGGACAATGGGGTAACGAGAAAAAAGAAAAACTTTACGTGCTTAGAGGAATATTTGGTAAAATTGCAAATTTTTTTATCGTAACTGGTACGCCCGGAGGGATTTGAACCCCCGACCTTCTGATTCGTAGTCAGACGCTCTATCCTGCTGAGCTACGGGCGCACCGAAGGAAGACGGAAACTATTATAACAGACAAGGAAAGAAAGAGAAA
>JAEOTI010000732.1 GCA_016839955.1 Candidatus Hodarchaeota archaeon
GAGACATAGATGAATTAGTGAATTCCATGGCAATTGATATTGCAAAACAGAATAAAGAAAAGAGCGTAGATGTTAGTGTTGAACTAATCATTAAAATACAGAACGAAAACTATAGATTACTGAGAAAATGCAATTTTGAAATTGATAAGGGGCAAAAAGCAAATGAATCAATGCTTTCGATCATCCATGATGGTGTCCCTTTACCACAATCCGAAGTAAATGAATTTATTCAAGAATATTTTCCCACCATAAAACTAATGTATTACTTTGTTTTTGATGCTGACGATATCTTGAAGAAATTCGAAGAAAACAGAGAAGGTGCTATAAGAGACCATATAAATAAATTTGCAGGAGTAGAAAAGCTCGATGATATGATAAAATATCTTGAGAAGGCTCTTGAGTTGTATGATAGCGATATTCAAGAAATTGAATCAAGGATACATGGTGATATTTCTGAAAAAATAAGTCAACAAGAAGCCGATATTAATTTAAAAAAAGAAGCTTTGGAAAAACTGACAAAACAAATATCTAACTTGCAAAAAGATAAAATAGATTTGTTTCATGGTTCTCCATCAAAAGACATTCAAAAATTTAGCGAATTAGTTGATAAAAAAGACGAATATGAAAAGAAAATAGATGAATTAGATAAAGAATTTTATGATGTATTACCTGTATCAAACTTAGATTTAATATTATTATCAAAGATTATTGAGCAAACCATTGAAAAATTAAGTAAGAAACAAACAACAGAAGAAGAGTTTGAATTATCAATAAAATTAATAAGATCTTCGATGACAAACAATTATACAGGGATTTTATTAAAAGATGATGATGGAACAAAATTGATAAAAAATGGAACAAAAATATCAGAAGACTGTTTAGAAGATTGTGATTGTTTGGATTTGGGGAAGGGAGAAGGGTCTAAGAACATCTCTCTGCAGACTTTTATTGATTATAGAGATAAATCAGCATATCAAAAAAATACATTTGAAGATTATAAAGCAAAATTCACCTTACTTCTGGATGAGCAAATAAAAACGAAATATCAAATTAGCAACATGGGAGATACTACACAGGATAGAGAAGCAAAGAAAAAGTATGCCCAATACATCAAAATTGAAAGACAAATTAAAGACAAACAAGATATAAAATCAAATATAGAAGGAACGATAAGAGACATTGAAAAAGAGATCAATGATTTAAGGGAAAAACTTAAAACTGATAATAGGCAAAAGAAAGAAATTGATTTTATTAAAAAGAAACAAGAAAAAACCAGTGAGCTTATTGAAATTGCACAAGATTCACGAAGTAAATATTTAGATAACTTATTGAATCAAGTAAACAAATTATCTTCAGAGTTTCTACGTGAAATAGTGAAAGAAAAAAATAGATTTCATTCAATTGAAATTGATAGTAATTATCATTTTAAGGTAAAGCAAAGAAACGGAAATGTACTTGAAGAAGGACAAATTAATCGCGGTAATGTTCAACTTTCAATGATGTCTTTCTTTTTTGGGCTCTCAAAGTTTCTAGCTAAAGAAATACCATATGTAATTGATGATCCTCTTTTAAGATTAGATCCAGGGCACGACAAAAGGTTAATAAAACAACTCAGCACTATTAACGAACAAATAATATTTCATATAATACCAGGTAAGGAATATACTTCAGATAGCTATAAATGGTTGAAATCGCACATTAATATTCAAAATTGGTTATACAGAGAGAATTACAGAGATATAGCTGAAGTATCACACGCAGAAAAAAAGAATCCTGATGAAATGATTGAATTTGATATCGATAAATTTTAGGTGGGCTGTTATGAATTACGAAGTATTTGAAGGAAAAGGAACTGTTAGAAAACCAAGAAGGAAAGAAGATCAAGAATTTTTTGAACGTGCCAAAGGGCAGTTGGGATTCAGAGAAGAAATTGATCTTGTTACGTTCTGTGTTGCTATCGCATTTTATAAAAAATACAAGGATGGGGAAATCGAACTACTAGATAAAGTAAGTTTGAAAGAAATGGCCAAAATGTATTCTTTTGAGAAGAGTAAGTTTTATGATTTATTAGTTCTTAACTTCCTCGATATAAAAGAGAATCGTCTTAAATTATTTGAAAAATTTTTTTATGCTGGATTTGAAATTCTTCAAAGATGGTTTTCAGAAAATGAATCAGAAGTCATAACAAATACTGGACTTGAAAGAATTTGCGATATTTATGATTTCATTACAGAGGAAACGGATAATAATGACTGATATTCTAAAAACTTTAAAGGAAATTGAAGTTCTCTACCTTAATGATAAACGTCCTTGGATTATAGGTCTAAGTGGTGGTAAGGATTCAACTTGTGTAACACAAATTGTATATAACGTATTAAAGAAATTACCACCAGAAAAAAGAAATAAAAAAGTTTATGTTTTATCTTCTAATACACTTGTCGAATCTCCATTAATTGAAGCCAGAATAAATAACTTATCAAAAAAAATTCAGAAACAAGCAAATAAGGACAAACTTCCGATAACGGCACAATTGTTAAGACCAGAATTAAATGATTCTTTTTGGATTAATTTGATAGGCAGAGGTTATCCATCACCAAATAAATGGTTTAGATGGTGCACTGATAGATTGAAGATTAATCCAATGTCAAAGTACATTCTCGATAAAGTTAAGGAAAACGGTGAAGTCGTAATACTTCTTGGAGCAAGAAAAGATGAAAGTGCCTCACGTGCCCAGACTATGGGCAAATATGAAATAGAAAATTTCAAACTTAGAAAGCATGCATCCCTTTCTGGAGCTTACATATATGCACCAATTGAAGATTGGGATTATAGAGATGTATGGGCTTATTTGTTACAATCTCCATCACCGTGGGGTGATAATAATAGAGACCTAGTAACGTTTTATAGAAAAGTTGATCGTGAATGTCCCCTTGTAATTGATAA
>JAEOTI010000733.1 GCA_016839955.1 Candidatus Hodarchaeota archaeon
CGTAGCATCAATGCCCGCAAATCCCGCTCTGGATTGTAATCTACTGGTCTGCCTGGACCTTTCTCATGGAGATCAACCCACAGGAGGGGACGGATAGGACTTAAATCCACATTCTCGAATAACAGCTTAGGAGAGCCGGTCTTCTTTATTATCGCTACTGATGAAGATTGGTTCTCCCCATAAACCTTCCATAATTATTTAACTCCCCCGCGCGTAAATATTTAAATTAAAGGGAAGAAGGATGATTAAAAAATTCTTAGTTAATGCTCGTAAGGAAGGTAGGCGATTTTTGCTTGAGCCAGAGTGTTATTCTATATTAGAGAAGTATAACATTCCTGTAGACAACTTTCGAGTTGCAAGAACTGCTGAGGAAGCCGCCGAATGTGCCAATGAAATAGGTTATGCCGTTGTTCTCAAAATCCTTTCTCAGGATGTAATACACAAATCTGATTTAGGCGGAGTAGCTCTCGATTTGAAAACGCAAGAAGATGTGTATAAAGCGTTTCATAAAATTACAATGAACGTAAAGAAGCAAAGTCCAAATTCTAAAATTCAAGGCGTCTTGGTTCAAGAAATGGTCTCTCCATCAATAGAAGTAATCGTTGGCGCCATTAACGATCCCCAATTTGGTCCAACAATCATGTTCGGTCTTGGTGGAGTTTTTGTTGAGGTGATTAAGGATGTGGCGTTTAGATTAGTTCCTGTCAGGCGAGATGAAGCACTAGAGATGATAAGGGAAATTAAGGCATATCCTATATTACAAGGTTATCGAGGGACCCCAGCAGTCGATATAGAATCTATTGCTCAAATATTAGTCAATATTTCTCGACTTGTAAATAACTACCCTGAAATTCAAGAATTGGACCTAAATCCTGTTGTAGTCAATGAGAAAAGAGCTAAAGTAATAGATGCAAGACTAATTATTGACTAGTACTTAGAACATGTCCCCGAGTAATAAGCGCGTAGGCTGCTGATATTGCTCTTTCAGGAATTGGGTACGTAGGAATCCCCTTGTTTTCGAGGATTCTTGATTGCTTTCTTGTGTATGGTCCTCCGGAAGCACAGCAGATGATTGGTTTGCCTTCTTTTTGCATGGCAGGGATGATGTTAACTATATTGTCATCAAGAGGGGTGTCTTGGAAGACAAGAAAGGGCATAATGAGATCGACATTCGGATCTTTAATTAATAACTCCATTGTGACTTTGTATTCATGAGAAGTGGCGCTACCAGTCAAATCTACTGGATTGTCAGTTGAGCAGTAATATGGTAATTGGGTTTTGAGTTTTTCTCTGGTATTCTCACTATACCTTGATAAATTCAGCTGTCTTTTTACACATTCGTCCGCAGCCATCACACACGGTCCTGCTCCATTTGTTACCATAGCAATTCTTCTTCCATTTGCAGGAGGTTGTAGACATAAGGCCTTTGTCATATCATAAAGTTCTTCAAAATCATTTGCTGTTATTATACCAAATTGTTTTAATGCAGCTTTGCAGATAGAATACGAGCCAGCAAGCCAACCTGTGTGGGATAGAGCTACATTAGAACCCAGTTTCGTTCTACCCGATTTTAGGACTACTATGGGTTTTTTCGAAATCACCTCTTTAGAGGCTTCGAGGAATTTTCTACCATTACCAAAACCCTCCACATAGACAGCAATTACTTTTGTGTTCGAATCAACACCTAAATATTTGATCAAATCTGCTTCATCTACATCTGCTCTATTCCCGTAACTTACGAATTTGCTTATTCCAATCTTACTTTCTGCTGCCCACTCAAGCATTGTACATCCAAATGTTCCGCTTTGAGTGATGAAGGAAATTGGACCGCTTTGGGGGCGAATCATTTTTTCATGGGACTGAAAGAATGTGTCAATATTTGCTTCTGAACTGAATATTCCTATACAATTTGGTCCGATGATTCTGATTCCATATTTTCGTGCAGTTTCCACAATTTTGTCTTCATCTTTCTTGTAAGAATCACCTAGTTCTTTGAAACCTCCAGAGACTATGACACATGCCTTCACACCTTTTTTACCACATTCTTCAATGACTTTTGGTACCAATTTAGATGAAAGAGCAATAACTGCAAGATCTATTGTATGAGTGATTTCGAGTAGAGTTGAAAAACATTTGAGATTGAGAATTTTTTTTGAATTTGGGTTTATCGGATATATCTTTCCAATATATTTACTCTGTAATAAACTTCGAAGAATTTCATGTCCGATTTTACCTTCTATCGAAGAAGCACCAATAATTGCAACAGATTTAGGATTAAAAAAATAGTCTATTTGTTCAATTAGCTCTTTCATTGAATGATTAGAAATATGACCTTCTTTTATTGGAGACATTCTTGACCGCTTTTATTCGATGTACACTATGTGGAAGCGGAGTTAACTTTTAAATATGTCGCTTGAATATAATTCGTGGTATGATAAAGGAAAATTATCCATTTGAGGGAGAAGGGTACTCGGTAAGCCCTTACAATTTTTCTAAAGAGGTGTTTGATTCTTTTGATCTTCCCAGAAAAATCTATATTTATGATGTCACGCTACGAGATGGAGAACAATGTCCTGGTGTTGTCTTTAGAAAAGAAGATAAAATTACCTTGGCACGTATGCTTGACGAAATGGGTGTACATCGTATTGAAGCTGGTATGCCCGCTGTTTCAGATGACGATTTTAATGCTGTTAAAGATATTGCCAATCTAGGTTTAGATACTAAAGTTAAGTGTTTTTGTAGAGCATTAAAGAGTGACATAGATTTAGCACGAAAAGCCGATGTTTGGGGAGTTGTAATAGAGTTGCCTTCTTCAGAAATGTTAATAGAAACAGGCTATAAATGGCCAGTAGAGAGAGTTAAAAACTTAGCTATTGACGCAGCAACATATGCTAAAGAACACGGTTTACATGTTACTTTTTTTGGGATAGATACGACTAGAGCTAACTTGGAGTTTATCAAGGATCTATATACAACAGTAATAAGCCAAGGAAAAGCTGATGCATTAGCTGTTGTAGACACGTTCGGGGTTGCATCACCTTGGGCATTTGCTTATCTTGTGAGTAAAATAAAAAGCTGGACCGATGTACCCCTAGAAACTCACTGCCACAATGACATGGGACTTGCAACAGCAAACTCTATAGCAGGAGTTACGGCCGGAGCTGAAGTAGTTCATACAAACCTAAATGGTTTGGGGGAAAGATCAGGTGGAGCAGCCCTTGACGAAGTGGTCTTGGGGCTAAAGCTTTTTTTGGGCAGGGATATAGGCATTGACTGTACAAAACTCTATAGTGCATCAAGGCTTACTGAGAAGCTTTCCGGTGTAAAAACGAGTATAATGAAACCTTTAGTAGGTGAAAACTCTTTCGGATATGAAGCAGGGATAGCTGTAATGTTCTTGAGCCGATTTATGGATGAAGGAATGAGTCATAGGGCTTACTGTTGCGACCCTAAAATGGTAGGAAACAAAATTAAGATTGCACTTGGGAAAAAAAGCGGGCAGTATTCGATTTTGTACAAGCTTAATGAGCTGGGCAAAACAGCAAATGATGAGGAGATAAAAAAGATACTTGATCGAATCAAAGATGAATCTCTCAGACGAAAATCGGAAGTTCCTGAGGAAATATTTCTTAAGATAACTAACGAAGTTCTTGGTACATAAATTACACTTTTATGGC
>JAEOTI010000734.1 GCA_016839955.1 Candidatus Hodarchaeota archaeon
GACGGCGGAGTAATTCAATCGAACCGAATTGAAAGTATTAATCGAGTTATTAAAGATGTGACTCCTAGTCGGGGGTTGAAGAATCTACCTCACTTGCAAAGGTGTCTTAATACCCATCTCTCCTATTGGAGTAATACCTTTGATCAGTCGTCTAGAAAAGAAGAGGTTAGAATCCCTTTAGGTTCCTCAGTGGGCTTTACACGATTATTAACGTTCTTTCGGCCTTGTGTGAACGCAATTCAGGTCATAATAACCTTTTAAAAGGAAGGTGTATAGCGAGGATTTCAAAAATGACTCGAAAATATTTTCAACAAAATTATAGAAAGTAATGTTAATACGTGAAATATGAGTAAGTAATTTTAAAAGACTTTATTTTTCCAAGAGATAGCTTCTTCATATTTTATTGGAGAAATGGGACAACATGGTCAGGTCAGTATATTTTTGGGGTGGAAAACATCCTATTCAAGAAACAGTAATCAAAACTGTTCCAGATGGATTTAGATTAATATCAAATAGACCGATAAATGTTTATAAAACCACAGAAGAATATAAATTCTTATATTCGAAATTTAAAACCTTAATTGGTACAGTATACCGTCTAATAAAGATACCTCGTATAATTCCACTGAATGTTAAAACTGACCTAATATATACATGGAGCGGAGTTATTCCCTTAACTAAAAAACCCTGGATAGTTTCTCTAGAGTTTTCATCAAGTTTTGTACATTTGAACGGTGATTTGATTCGAAATCCAGTATTTTACAAGAGGGTCATGAAGTTCCTTCGTAAGCCGAATTGTAAATTCGTGATGCCATACTCAGAAGCTTGTAAAAAATCTTTTACTAATGCTTATCCAGAATTTTCCCAAGAACATCCTGAAAAAATCCGAGTCATCTATCCTACCACGTTTCAACATGAAGGAAAGATAAAACGGGGAGAGGATGACATACTTAGAATATTATTCATTGACAGACATTTTTTTGATAATGGTGGTAGAGAATTACTGAGTGCATTCAATCAAATTAAAGATAGTTATGAAATTGAATTAATCATGATTACAACTGTTCCTCAACACCATTATCATCTATTTCAAGAGGTTTTAAGAAAGTATTCTAAAGACCCAAAAATTCATATTTATCCACCGATTTTTCCTAGAAGATTCTTATTCGATTATTTTTACTCAAAATCAGATATTTTCATTCTTCCGAGTTACATTCATTTCTATGGTTTCGTTATTTTAGAAGCAATGTCTACAGGGCTCCCAATAATAACTACAAACACTTTTGCATTACCTGAAATTGTTGAGAATGGTTTTAATGGCTTCATAGTAAATTCTCCAATAAAATTTCATAATAAATTATATCTCCGTACACCAAGAATGAGAAAAAAATACAGAGAACGGATATTAAAAGGTGAAATAAAAGAAGTTACGAATCAATTAAAAGAAAAAATGATTAAACTAATTGATAACAAGTCATTAAGAGAAAATTTTGGTAGAAACTCCAGATGGTTGATAGAGTCTGGCAAATTTTCAATAGAAAAGCAAAAATTTGCTTTAGAAAGAATTTATACCAAAGCTCTTGAATAAACTAATGATAATGATATTAATGCGACAACTCTCAGATTGATATTTATTGCAAATACGAGAAGACCTTCGCTCACTTTACATGTATTTTGTCATACCTAAGGTCATTTATCTAAAATCATCAAAAATACTTTCGTAATAAACTCAAAGCTCATATAAAATTTTTTAAATGCAAAATAGAATCCGTTTCTAGGAGAAAAAATACAATGAGAATAGCTTTCATTGGTACAACGGGAATTCCTCCTAACTATGGTGGTGCAGAAAAATGCATTAGTGAGGTTGCAACACGTTTAGTGAACTGGGGACATGATGTGACTGTTTATGGTTCAAGAAGATTCTACTCAAATAAATCAACTTCGTACAAAGGTGTAAAATTGAATTATATGCCTTATTTTCACATTAAATGGCTAGATTTTCCAATCAGGAGGATTCTTTCGGTATTACATTCATTAGGAAGAAAGTACGATATCGTACATCTCTGGGGAGCAGATTGTGCAGTTTATGCATTCCCATACCGTTTTTTCTCGAAAACTAAAACAATAATTTCTCTGATAGGACCAGAATGGGAACAAAAAAGCTATCCAAAGATGGTAAGAAATTTATTTAGAATAACAATTGACCTTCCCAGAAAAAATTGTGATTCGATTATTGTTGATTCTGTTCCAATTTATAACTTCTATAGGAACAGATATGGAATAAATCCTATATATATCCCTTATGGAGCAGAATACGATATTAATGAGAGCAATGACCTTATATTAGAGAAGATAGGTCTTGAATCCAATCAATATCTCCTTTTTGTTGGACGTTTACTCCCTGGAAAAGGCGTCGATTTACTTATTAAAGCTTTCAAAAAATTAAATCAATCTTTTCAGGAAAATTTTCCTTTAGTAATAATTGGTGGGGATTCCTATTCAGATAGATATTCGGATAAATTGAAGAAATTAGCAAATAATAACAAAAATATTAAGTTCATTGGCTCGGTTTATAATTCGGATATCCACAAATATTATCAGAAAACCGCCTTATTCATCTCCCCTTCTTTCTTGGAAGGAACTTCTCCTGCTATATTAGAAGCAATGGGATGTGGACGTTGTGTGGTTGCAGCAGGTATACCAATGAATAGGGCTACAATTGGAGAACATGGTGTTTTTTTCAAAGTTGGGGATTTTCATGACCTGAGCTTAAAAATAGCAACCTGCTTAAAAAATGATAAGTTGAGGGAAAAACTTGGAGTTTCCAACGCGAATAGGATTAAAAAACATTTTTCTTGGGATGTTATCGCAAAGAAATTTGAAACAGCTTTTTTTAGTACTATTACAAAAAAGTAGAATAAGAGGCAAATTTATCTCACTTAATATAACACTGATCTTTTTGTTACAGGATATGTTTAACCATTAAAATAACCTATTTAAGAGTTTTGGTCTCAGTCTGCTCCATTAAAAAACCAAAGGCCATATTGCAGAACATGTTCCCTCATTCCTCATGTTTACTGACATTTTTACAACCAGAGAATAGAAATCATTTTACAATAGCCTTAAATCTATAGTAAAAATTATAAATATATCATAATATTATAAAACAAATTTAGTTTTAGTACAGCTTTAATTAACTTAAAAGATGAGAAGAAGTGGAAAAGGAGATTCAAAGGGGTCATCCAACATTAAGGATACTTCATAAACAGAAAACGATTTTCGAAGAAGCACAGAAGCCAGAATCTCTTGATTTGTCAATAATAATCCCTGCTTATAATGAAGAGAAAACAATTAGTTCAATTGTTCAGGCAATACAAGACATTGTGTTACCTATTGGTATTTCCTATGAAATAATTATTATCAATGATGGCTCCACTGACAAGACAAAAGAATTGGCTAAAAAATCTGGAGAAAAAGTAATCAGTCTAAAAAAAAATGTTGGAAAAGGGAATGCTTTACGACTTGGGTTTATAGTATCCAATGGAAAAAATTTGCTTACTGTTGATGCTGACGGTTCTCATCAAACGAATGATATTAAAAAGTTGATTGCAGTATTTTTTAATTCCAAAGGTCATATGTTAATAGGGTCTAGATTTTTGAATAAAGTAAAATATCGATTCACTTCTCCGACAAACATTGTAGGAAATAAAATTTTAAAATATCTACTTTTCTTCATTTCAGGTGAATATATCACAGACACTCAAAGCGGCTTACGTATTTTTAATCGTACAATTCTGAATTCAATAAATACTACGTCGAAAGGTTATGAAATTGAATCAGAAATTACTGCAGAAACACTTGGAATGGGATTCAAAGTAAAAGAAATTCCCATAGAGTGTAAACCTAGATTTTTTGGTTCTTCTCACTTAAATACTTTGATTGATGGCGCAAGAATTGCTAAGACCATTGTTCTTTCAT
Organism: Candidatus Hodarchaeota archaeon; assembly: GCA_016839955.1. The sequence continues at coordinate 3,979 of JAEOTI010000734.1, forward strand.
ATTTCCTTGGAAGAAAAAGACGAGGCAGGAAATTTGAAATGCAACACAATTTTGCATGACAGTATAGGGTATGTTTTTATTCTTCTACTTGAGTCGCTTGCAAATTGAATTTATCTTGTTTTTTAATTAGGATATGTTTTAAGTGACCATTCACATCGTAGTCTTCGGAATGGGATACGTGGGCATTCCATGCGCGGCATTATTTGCTGATGTTGAAGGATTTTGCGTTAAGGGTGTTCAACGAAGATCTAAGAGATCAGGATGGAAGATTGATCATCTGAATAGTGGAAGATCTCCCTTCAAAGGAAAAGAACCTGGTCTGAATGAATTAATCTACAAAGTTATAAACAAAGGAACGTTTAATGTAACAGATGACCCCTCTGTGTGTTCAATAGCTGATTTTGCACTTATTGATGTTCAAACTCCAACCGATGGGGTACATATTCCTCAATATGAATCACTAGAAGAAGTCTCAACTCACATCGGCAAGCATATGAAGAAAGGAATAACAGTAATTGTTGAATCAACTGTTGCTCCAGGTACAACAGAGAATGTTGTTTTACCTATTTTAGAAAAAGAATCAGGCATGAAAGCTGGAGAAGATTTCCATTTGGCTTTTTCTTATGAGCGTGTTATGCCCGGAAGCCTATTAGAATACATTATTAATATGCCTCGTGTTATTGGAGGTATAGACAAAAATAGTGCAGAAAAAGCTTTTTGGCTATATAATCACGTTGTAAAGGAAGAAATTTCTATTACTTCTAGTTGTGTTGCTGCCGAGTTAGCTAAGACTATTGAAAATTCTTATCGGGATATTAATATTGCTTTCGCTAATGAAATGGCACTTGTTTGCGAGAGTATGGGAGTGGATATTTTTGAAATAATTGAGCTTATCAATGCTCGCGATGATCGTCATATGCATATCCCTGGAGCAGGTGTAGGTGGTCATTGTCTTCCTAAGGATCCGTGGTTGTTAAGGTATGGTATCATGAAATATGGCTCTCATTTCAGCGAACCTGAATTTATTTCTCTGGGTAGACGGATCAATGACCATATGCCAGTCCACATTGTCGAATTAGTTCACAATGCTTTTGAATCTCTTCATTTAACAACTCGGGGTTCTATAATTTCGATCCTAGGTATTACGTATTTGGAAAATTCTGATGATATTCGGAATACTCCTGCTAGAACTGTCATTTCGTTATTAAAATCTCGAAACGCTGAAATCAGATTACATGATCCTTATATTGACGAATTTGATGGTATTCCTATAGATAAAGACTTCTGGATGGCAACAAATCAGAGTGATTGTGTTGTTATCATTACGAAACATTCTCAGTATTATGAAATTGATCTTCAGCGATTAAAAGAAATAATGAGAACACCCATCATCATCGATGGTCGTAATGTTTTTAACCAAGAGATCGTTCAAAACATGGGGTTTACTTATAGAGGCATTGGTAAAGGACATAAATAATAACTGTTTTTTCCTAGAATTAACTAATAGTATTAAGTCGATGTAAGGAAAAGAATCACATTGAAAATTTGGACTGCGAGGCATCAGAATTACTTTTTTCAGCTGATTTCTACTAATTTCTTCATTAACCATCCTTAAGATAAATGAATATGACAACAATTGCCTATGTTATTATTAATCATGGTTTAGGACATACTACTCGGAGTATAGCTATTATTCGATCAATTCTAGAATGTGACTTAGAAGTTTTCTTTAATATTCATCCATCAACATCATTGTCTTTTATTTAAAAATCGTTAGCAACTATTGAAGAACCACAACGCGTGGATTTCCATAAACAATCGAATAATCTAGGCTGTATTGTGGATAAGATAACAGGAAGAAATGATTAGATTCTGGTTAATGTTGACTAGTGTTAAAGGATGAATAGATTTACCTACATCTATTAGTGTTACCTTCTCCTCATATTTCTTGTCATCATTTCTGCCTGTACGACTTAGTGAAAATATTGATAAATTAAAGTAAGTAGATAATCTGAATTATAGAATGAAGATACAATTAATTCAATAATAGTAATCTGAATCTTATCTATGCAAAGATCTTCCAGCATCATGGTGATAATTCTCACTTTAGATAAGTTAAGTTAAACTTATTTCAGTTCTTTAACAACGATATTCCATTGTTGTTAAGTAAAGTAATCATTTGAATGTTGTTGGAATAGCAGATGAGACGAAAAACATTAATTACTGGAATAACTGGGCAAGATGGATCCTATTTAGCCGAATACCTGCTCTCTCAAGGTTATGAAGTTCATGGTCTCATTCGTAGAGCGAGTAATTTCAACACACAACGTATTAATCATATCTATCAGGATCCCCATGTGAAAAACAGACGCCTTTTTCTTCATTACGGTGATATTACTGATTTTGGGACAACTTCATCTCTGATTCATCAATTAAAACCTGATGAGGTTTACAATTTAGCTGCTCAATCTCATGTGCAAGTCAGCTTTCAAATGCCTGAATATACCAGTCAGGTATCTGGTTTAGGATCTACTTGTATTCTTGAAGCGATCCACAGGTCGGGATGTAACGCAAAATTCTATCAAGCTTCTTCATCCGAGATGTTTGGCTCGGCACCTCCACCTCAAGATGAGACGACGCCGTTTTATCCAAAAAGCCCATATGCTATAGCAAAAGTCTATGCTTATTGGATAACAATAAATTATCGTGAATCTTATAAAATGTTTTGCACCAACGGAATATTATTTAATCATGAATCGGTAAGGAGAGGAGCTACTTTTGTTACTAGAAAAATTACTAGGGGATTAGCTAATATTCTGGCAGGAAAGCAAAAAGTGATCTATCTAGGACACCTAAAAGCAAAACGTGACTGGGGATTTGCTCCTGAATATGTCGAGGTTATGTGGCGAATACTCCAGCATGATCAACCTGATGACTTTGTAATTGGAACAGGTGAATCGCATTCAGTAGAAGAATTCTTAGAAAAGGCATTCAACTATGCTGAATTAGACTGGCATGACTACATTGAAACAGATCCCCGTTATCTCCGGCCCACTGAAGTAGATCATTTACAAGCAAATCCTGAAAAAGCAAGAAGAGTTCTTGGATGGAAACCAAGAGTTACTTTTGATGAATTGGTCAAAATAATGGTTGATTGTGAATGTAAATTCATGGGTTTAGAACCAATTGGCGAAGGAATAGAAATCTTAAAGCAGAAAAATTTTCCTTGGACTGATAATATATTATCAAATGGATAAGTTTGATGGGGAAATTGAATGATACCAAGAGACTCTTGTATTTATGTTGCAGGCCACACAGGTTTAGTGGGATCGGCATTACTTCGCGTTTTTGAGAAAAGAGGATTCGAGAATATTGTGACGGAAGTTAGTTCAAACCTAGATCTTCGAAAACCTGACAAAGTGCGCGAATGGTTTTCATCACACGAATTTGATTATGTTATTGATGCAGCTGCAAAGGTGGGAGGCATCATGGCGAATTCTACTTTCCCTGCGACCTTCATTTATGATAACTTAATGATTCAAACAAATTTGATCCATTATGCTTACAAATATGGTGTAAAAAAGTTTCTATTTTTGGGAAGTTCTTGCATATATCCAAGAATGGCACCTCAACCGATAAAAGAAGAATATTTCTTGGATGGAAAACTAGAGGAGACGAATAAAGCCTATGCGATCGCTAAAATTGCAGGAGTAACCATGTGTCAAGCTTATTGGAAACAATTTGGATTCAAAGCTATTTCAATTATGCCAACAAATCTTTACGGACCCAATGATAATTTTGACTTAGAATCTTCCCATGCGCTTCCAGCGCTTATTCGGAAATTTCACGAAGCAAAAATCTCTGAAAGCCCATCAGTCGAAGTTTGGGGTACTGGAAACCCAAAAAGAGAGTTCCTTTTTGTAGATGATTTAGCAGATGCGGCTATATTTTTATCAGATAATTATAACGATCCAGAAATCATTAATGTGGGAACAGGGAAGGACATTTCAATAAAAGAATTAACTTTTTTAATTAAAAAGATTGTAAATTTTCAGGGAGATCTGGTTTTTGACACAAGTAAACCAGATGGGACGCCAAGGAAGCTTCTCAACATTGATAAAATCATTAGTCTAGGATGGAAACCAAAATATACTCTTCAAAACGGTATTGAAAGCACCTACGAATGGCTTAAAGAGAATATCAAGTCGAATTAATCCGAAAATCAAAACTCATTGATTTTTTGGACTGTTTCCTGAAAGTATTTTTAAATAAAATATTCATTCAAGTATGTATTGCCCCAGCACTGCTAAATTAGAAATAATCCTGATACTAACAAATCTGTTATTAAATTATCAGGTGATTTTTTTGCAAGTTCAGAAAAAAAGATTATTAGTTTCATTTCTTATTGGTTTAATCTGTTTAGTTATAATATTCAATATTTTAGACCTTTCAACATTACTAAATCAAATTTCTTCTCTTTCGTTTAATGTAATTATTTTTTCAACGCTTATTTATTGCTTTTCACTTCTTTTAAGATCAATTAGATTCTGGTTGCTGCTAAGTAGTGTTAGAGGAGGAATAGATTTGCGTATGGCTATCAGTGTTACCTTCTCCTCCTATTTCTTGTCATCTTTTCTGCCTGTACGACTTGGTGAAAGTGTCAAACTAATTAGACCTAAAATCAAGTCTCAAATTCCATATACGATAACAGGATTCACTATTATTGTAGAGAAAATTTTAGATTTGGTCTCCATATCTTCCATTATACTTTTTTCAATAACAGTTATGCTTCTATTTATTGAATTCGAACTACCAAATTTCACCGTTCTTTTGCTACAAATAACGTTTTTTTTCGAATTACTTGCAATTCTTTGCTTAATCATAATATTTTTATGGGGAAATTCAATCTTCTCACGTTTGGGAAACCGTGGCAGGATTCAAACCCACCTAAAATTATCATACTCCAATTATAAACAAGCCATGGCATTTTTTTTAAAAAATCCCCATATCCTTGGTATTTCTGAGCTAATGACCCTTTTAATCTGGTTACTTGATTCAATGGTTTTATTAATAATTTTTATTGAGATTTCTGGTATTTCAACTAGTACTATACTATTTATCACAATAATTAGCGCTTTGTTTGCTTATTTAACGTTTGTTTTTCCAATTTCACCAGGGAATATTGGATC
>JAEOTI010000735.1 GCA_016839955.1 Candidatus Hodarchaeota archaeon
AGCTAAAAACCCCATTTACTATAACATACATTTTATTGAGTTAATTCCAAGTTATCAGGACATTTTTTGACTAATGTGATAATTAAGATTCCCTACTCCGAGAAGGCTCTGAATAAACATTAATTTACCATTGTTAGATGAAAGGGGAGAACCTCTTAAGAAGTAGTTATGATTAAGTATGAAAAGTTCCAAAAGATCAAAAACACATTTGAGAGAGAGTACTATGAAAGAGAAAAAAATGATGGATTTTGTATCAATCATATTGAATCTCTACTGGAATCTCATTTGATAGAACAATACTTCGAAAAGTTAGTAATTGAAGACTACAAGACGATTTTCGTCATAAAATTTTTTATTTTTGAGTCTGATGATATTTAAAGACCTTTTGCGTTGTATAAAGGGTAATGGTAATAGTAGATTATTGTAACACCCAATTCATATCGTGAAATGTATGCAATTTCCTGAAGTTCTTAATCTTTAGTCCAAATAATGACAATATCTAACATTAATCAGACCCCTTTTTAAGCCTATCCACTATTTCCATTTACATATTCGATAGCTTTCGATTATATAAGTGATGGAGGAAAATGATTCTTCCCAATTCCCTCACTTTGATATAGACGGTAATTCACTTGATTATTAATACTGATATTCTTCATGGATGATTCGTTCGACATTTATACTACCAAAATGGGTTTATTCAAATAAGGTAACAATTTCCCCTTATAGAATATACTTCTTCAAAGAGGTTGATATTAGTGGTTTATCGTGTCATTGGGTGTCAGTCATTCATAGAAACAGCAATAGATAGAGTTTATGGTTCATATAGATCATTTCGAGTATATAAGGACTATAAAAGATTTAAAAGGACTATTTATACTATATAAATGAAGTGGGGAAGTAATATAGATGTTATTCCTAATGTATGTCTTTTTTATTTTACTCACTTGATTCAAAATCCGTTACTTTAACTCTATTCATTATAAATAATTCTCTATGTTTAGTAATGCATACAACGATAATCATATGGAAATCTGAAAGTAGTGCATGCACCAAACCCCATGCACATAGAAGTCTTCCCATATACACGGGGGCAAAATTCCCTTATCTTGTTAATAAAGGAATTGAAAAGCTTCATCTATCTTTTTAATTAGATATGTAGCTCTTTGCAGTGGAATTTCAGGTTGATCATTATCTTTTTTGACTGTTACTCTCAAATCTCTTAAGGTTTTATCTAATTTTTTGATATCCTCTGGAAAATCACGCACAAGTTCTGTAAAGTCAAAAACATCTTTCAGGGTTGGAAATTCTTCTTCCGACCATTCTTTTATTGCACTTTCAGCCAAAACTTTCAAAAAATCATATTCTCCCTTTCTCATCCTCAGGAGAATTATTAACAATCTCTTTTTTTCCAAAAGAGATAGTTCGTTCCAAGACTCTGCTTTTAATTCTTTTATAATTGGCAAGAGCTCCTTCCATTTAATTGCAAGAAAAGAAACTCTTTCAAAATTTCGGAAGGATAGTATATCCAAGCAAGTACTTCGTAGATCTGGTTCTCTAATCCAATTATTTATCATTTCAAGAATCTTAAAAAGGATTTCAATTCTTTCATCACTTATTGGAGGTTCTAGAGCCATATGGATATGATGTCTAAAGTTCCCAAGTATCTCTTGTCTTTCTAATGGATCTTCTCTATTTTCCATAAGTTCTAATTGTCTATTTAAGTAGTAAATAGACGGACTTTTTCTTAGATCCTCGTAATCAGTTTTTGGTTCATATTTTACTCTGAATAAATCTCCAACCTTTACTTTTTCAGGTGTAAATTCTAAAATCTCTTCTTCACTTTCAGGTTTTGCTATTTCTGCATGTGTATAAAAAGTAAATGGATCTCGTGAAAGACTTTCTAAAAGGGGAGATGATCTTATTACCTCGCTTCGAGCAATAGATAATTTATCTTGGACACTTGTTACTGTAGTAGTCGCTTTTACTAGTTCAAGTGGTTCAATTTCTTCTCCAATATCATTTGTAATCATAGGCCCTTCTGTATAAATAATAAGTTTCATTCCTTGTTTTATGCCATCTTTATTTCCTTTATCAATTACTATAGTTGATGTATTTAGTATTTTGATTATTTTTCCTTTGATTGTCTGTACCATTTTCAAATCTCCCTAAAAAATCTCCATTTTTATATTTTGAATAAGATCATCCATTGTATCAAGGCATTGGTTCATATTAACTATAGGGGGAGGTTTACAAATTTCTACAAAATAGTTATCTTTGAGGAGCTTTCTATTACTACCCTCTAATTCTTTTTTCCACCTTGACACAATTTCTTTATCCCATATTTTATCTGAAATTACAGCGTAAGTAACTTTATTTGTTACATTTTCAGCTCTAACTTTGGCAATTAGATGATCTTCATTATAAAATAAATTGAACTCAATTCCAGGAATAAGATTATGTTGAACTCCAAGATTGAACGTAATGGCTAGTTTATCTTCGAATCTTGCTAAATAATTAACAGGAATCAGATCAGGATTTTTTGAAATAAGTCTATTAATTCTACTATAATCCTTTAACTTTTTTTGCATGAGATGTATTGTATTTTTGCGATATTCAATCCCAATATTCCTTACTAAATATCTGATTGTTTTATTGTTTAATACCTCTTTATTATGCAATAAGCAGAATGCCTCATCAAAGATCTGCTGTGGCCATATCGTGTGAAGGTAAGAAGTTACAAACTCTCTATCAAATCTAGGTATAATTCTGAAATGGTTCAAAAATTCCTCCGCGATTTCACGTTGATTGTCTAGTGTTATATTTCTAGGTGATAGCCTCTTTGAAGAGGTAATTATTCTTTCAATTGCCAAAATTGACTTTTCAATATTAGCACCTTTTTGTTTTGAAAAGGTCTCTGCGACATTTCTTTGAATGTCTCCCTCTAAAAATAAGAGATATTTTATATTACCTGTATTTTGCCTTTTTCTCATTCCAATAAAATCTAAAATCAATTGTATAATTCCATCTTGAACTGTACTGATAGTCCAACAATTTTGATTTACGTCCCTACTTTTTACCTGAATTCTTTCTTCAAAGGTTGAATATCGCAGAGAAAAATCAATATCACCTGTTGAAGGAGGATGCATTCTTAATTCGTCTGGAAGTCTATTCTGATTATTACACTTCATTATAAGATAGAAAAGCGCAAATATTTTTTCATTATAACATGAAGTAACATTTAAATCCTCTTGTAAGTCTTTTGAAAAGGGTTCATGCTCCAAAAAATTCGGTCTCCTTCTTTATACATATTGTTAAGTCAATAGAAACCTATCATAAGGAATTTTGATGTGAGATAATAAAACATTGTAAATCAAGAAATCGATCCTAGATAATTCAATGAAATTATTGCACATTGATCACAAAGATAACGATCCCTCCAAGTGCTTGGTTTAATAGGAAAGCGACTATAGAGTTTTGCATCAGAGTTATTACATAATTCACAGTTATAGGTCAATAATTTCACAATAGAGGAGTTCTAAGAAAACTATACATTGAGATTGGAAGTAAAAAAAATATTAAGATGAAAACTTACCAGATTTCTGATTCATACTCGGTTATACTCCCTCTCATTTATTTAATTATATCTATTCCGACCTAAATCATTCTCACGAGGGACATGAGATGTATCCAAAAATTTTTATCTAAAGTGAGTGTCTGGATTGTTTGATGAAGGAAAGGAAACAATTAATCCAAGACATCTCTATACAAATCAGGGAAGCAAAGAAGAACAATAATTGGGACAAGATTAATGCCACACTTGTGTTAAAGCGTCGCAAATGGGTTGGTCAAAACCTTGATCGCGTGAAGCTAGAAGGAACCGATGTAAGAAAGGCGTCTTTCTCATGGAATATCTCGAACTTGATCCAGTTGAAGTACCAATTGTATATGAAGACGAGAAGAAGATTATTTGGCGGTCATACAACTAATGTCCTGTCCTAGAAGTGTGTATACAAAAGAACTTCGATACCCGAGAAGTCTGTCGGAAAGGGTGGGAAACATCTGTCCAAGTCTTTCTGGAAGTCATCAATCCTAAACTGATATTTTCTCGTAATTACTATAAAATTCGTCCCTTTGCACCTTATTGTGAGAAGCAAATTTCCTTACAAGAGAAATAAACACAATTAATTCTTGAGAGTCATTCATAATATTCTAGAGAATCGTCCTTTAATAAATCATACACCCGCCAGTCCATTCGTGTATTCAGAGAACTTCCATATGATCTAACAATTCTCCTCGAAGATCTGTTTAATCCCGAGATTTCTATGAAGGATTAGAAAGGGATAGAACTTAGTACACGGACTTATTTCTTATGATAGTTTTTCCAACAAGTCCTAGAACAATCAGCCCTGTTACTCCTAAAATAGGGCTACAATGAAATGAAAAAGCACATTGTCTTGGGTTTACTTTTCTGTACTGCTCTCTTTTGTGCCTTTCAACTCAATTTAGCCAACCCCAATTGTGTAAATGCACAAATGGCGAGAAAACATACTCTTAGTGATTATTATAATATTCCGTGTAAAAAATGAATGACACCTCATCAAAGAGAAAGTAGGTTGGCCGACAAGTCAAAGAGGAAGCACTCCCATCAAAAGAGATTGATGATTCGATACCAATGATCTATTGGCCCAAAGCATCATTGGGGATCATTCTATAATTTTTTGGACTATTTGTTCCAAATATGATTCTTGAGAGCAAACAAATTTTTAAGATTAATGTGGTTAGTAATTGAAAAGATCAATTGGATTTTAGAAAAATGTCATTCATCACTCATATTGTCACGAAAGGGTCTGCTAATGTTGAAAAGTTAGCCTTTGCAGCTTCTGGGGGGGTCTTTCTTTTGATGTTATCTTTCTTACACACTTTTGATAGTTTTCGACTTGAAAACTTGATCTATAACGGAGATGAACCATATCAAATCAGTTTCCTTTTTTATACTCTTATGTTCGTCCTTTTAATATACACCTTTGAACCATTTGAGCGGTTATTCCAAGGGTTTGTTGCAAGAAGAGCACGCCATGAGTACCAGTTTTCCTTCGAAGAACAGGGTAAACAAATAAAATTTGACATTATTCAAGAGGAACTTAATATAATAGATAAAGAATTTACTAATGTAACAAGTAACACCTATGTACTTAGCGCTATCCTGTTTCTCACTCCAGTTATATTCTTTTTTGGCAAAAATTGGATCCTCACTTACCAATATCTAACTATCATGGTTATTTTACTAATCACGATGGGATTCTTGTATTGGCGCATTACAAAGATGAAAAATACTCTTTATTTCCATGTAAAGATGGTACTCCATAGTTACTCACAGTTCTATCAAGGTTCTGGTTCTAATGGGTTAAGTCTTGCCCGTCAATCAGCATGGACAGAACTTCAAGAGCAAATATTAAATGAAAATAAAAGTCTAACATATGAGATTTCAAAAGAACTCATGACTTATATGGGAATAGAGATGGAATCAAATTGTAGCAGGGAGAGATTCGATCAATTTTTATGAGAGGATGGAGCAAAAGACTCTAGATTCTTTCAAAAATTACTTCGACCTGAAGATCCTTTCCAGTGGATTTACTATCGGTATACAGGATATCGTTCACAATATATTCAAGAAAGAAAGAAGGTAGTGTCAAAGATCAATCAGATATATGCCGAGATTGTGAAAGTTTGGCCCTCATTCATTTCTCATCTAAAAGAATTCCAAAATAAAATGAGTCATTATTCTAACCACGATTATCGGCGCTTTTTATTGGATACTCTACTTTTGGAAATAGCAGCTGAATCTTTCGAGAAAAGACTACAAAAAGGCACATTTACTGAAGAATACCTGAATTCGATTAAGAAAGGTACACAAATTGATACCACTCTAAAAATTGCGAAAGTAAAAGAAATGCTAAGTCAGCAAAAAAGGGGACAGATGTGGTTCAATCTTGTGGATGATGTTATCAAAATTCGAGACCTTGCTTACAGTCACCATCAGAACCTTAATGAATTAAAAAAATTAAACCAACAGACTCTTCACAACCTTGAGAGTGATATAGAGAAATTAAAAGTCCCTTCTCCAAAGATTAACTAAGTTTAAACCCATGAAACGATTGATTTCATATGGGATCTGATGATTTACCATGAAATTGCTGATCTATAGGTCAGATAAAACTTGATAACAAATTCTTAATTTCATTTAAGCAATTCTTCCAGTCTTCTCTTTTCCTTTTATAATCTACATAATGAAGAGAAGTAAGTGCAAAGTTCTGGAATTCTCTCCAGAAGGACTGTGAATTCTTATGTTCTATCTTATTATTTCTATACGTAAAGTCCAAGAATTCAGTTATTGTTTGGATTCTTGTCGAATCAAGTTGGTCATAATCCTTCAGAATAAAATATCGTAATTCCTTAATTCTCTCTACAATTCTTTTAATTTCATCACTATACATTTCTTTCATAAAATCAAATTTATTGTAAAAAGAATTCATTATCTCATTTGCAAGTTTATCTTCAAGCAAGTTTAATTCTTCAAACAAATTATGAAGAGATTCCACCTTATTTTTTAATTCCTGGTCAGCTTTTTCCCAAAGAATATTCTTTTTTAATCCACTAACTACATTTATTACTCGTTCACCTAAGTTATTTCCCCTTTCTCCACAACCGAATGTACCACGATCCAGAATTTCAAGACTTCCTGCTATTTTACTATACAATGGACTGTAAATTTTGTTTAAAAGATCTGTTTTAATCGAATCGCTTACAGAAGTCGAGTAATCATTCCTAGAAAAATCAGGTGCCCTTCCCAAGGTTGGTCTAGGAAGCTTAGGTTTATCATGATGTCGTATTGGGTTACTAGGGCAAGTATTGATCCATTCCCGATATTTCAGACAAAAAGCGATATTTTGTGTTCGTGTTTCTATCAAGTACATGCAAGGCCTGAACATTACTCCACCACAGGGTGTCTGACACCCGTATGAGGTCTATTAAGGGAAGAAGTCTGATATCTATCCATGCTGTGTGTTGATTTTAATTATTAATCTTTTAAAGTAAGTGGACCTGAATTACCTGATGTCAAGAAATAAAATTAAATTTCATTTTAAAAATGGAGATGAAAAACTATTTGGTCTGTTCTTTAAAGAATCAAGAGATGGATTAATAGCAGGATTAGATTTGCAAGGAAGTATGAGCCACTTGACTTTGATATATGATTCAATCAAGCAGGAATTTAGACCACATATCACAGTGGACAATAAAATAGTTGAGAGATTGCCTCATATTAACATCCACGAATTCATTAGTGATCTTATTGATATTCTTGAATGTGGCGTTCGCAAAAGAAAATTTCATCACTTAGAAAGGGCATGGAAAATGAGTTCTCATTTGGAAGATACTCTGAGTTACCCAATAAAACATGACAAAAAACAATCTATACATGAATATCCAATGTATTTAGTTAATACAGATATTCCTGAATTTGAAGAAGGCCAAAATTGGATTAGAGTAACAATTTCAGACGAAATAGGTAGTAGGGATCCATTATATATCCCTACATCAAAGACTCTATGGCAGATTTATCCATTGGACAAGAAATATTTAATTCAAATTAATTTGGCTTATTTTCAAGTTCTAATCGAAGAAATTATAGAAGC
>JAEOTI010000736.1 GCA_016839955.1 Candidatus Hodarchaeota archaeon
ATGAACTTGGCTTTTAATTCGCAAGATTGATCTGTATTTAGGTTGTCAGAGCAAGTACAGCTGATGAAGATATCACAATCGGTCCCAAAAATATCATTTTTGTTCAGATATTTGCTCCCGGGGTCTTTATAGTTTATAATAGATTGTTTTGGGCTGGTTGCAGATACAAACTCTTCTAAATTAGTAAAATCAATTCCTTCAGACTTGTAAATAGTACCCCAAGGATCACTTAACGCTACAATTTTTGCTCCTTTGTTGAACAAGTATCTTCCAACATTCAAACCGATCTGTCCAAATCCTTGAATTCCTACTTTTGTTTCAGTCAAGTTATCAGGCAGATGTAATATATCATGCATGATTTCGAGTCCAGTTTCTACTGAAACACCGATGCCAAAACCTGTTGTACCAGACTCTTGTGGTATTCCTCCAAGTCTTTTTGGCTTTCCAGTAGCTGATTGCAAGTCACCAACTGTGTCCACAAAAGTTTCAATTTCTTTTTCTCCAATATTAACATCTGGAGAAGCAATATATCGATTAGGGACGTATGGGGAGATTTTTTTTGCGAAAGATTGTATATACTGAGATTTGTTGATTTCATTTGGGTTTGCTTTAATACCTGCTTTAGCACCACCAAAAGGGATATTTGCTAAAGCACATTTCCAAGTCATTACCCTTGCTAGTTTAAACACTTCCAAAAGAGTTAAACTTGGTGAAATTTTTATACTACCATTTCCTTGTCCTAAAGCGGTATTATCAATGACAAGGAAGCCATGCATATTAAGATTAGGATCATAAACCTGGATTACGTGTTCTGGTCCCCATTCATCAAGAAAAGATGGAATATTCACTTCATTTAAGATCTTAAAAAGATTCTCATTATTAATGACTATTTTGCTATTTTCATTAAGCATTTATATCTTCTCTTTAATCTTGAAATAACTTGTTAAATGCAAATTTTAGGTGATATGGAATCATAACAGACGAACCAGCGAGTTCTAGAATTAGTATTCAAGAAAAAGAAAAAAAGTTACTTATTCTTAATTTATATATACACTAATTACATTATTACTACTAAAAGTGGCATCTTTTTTATCACATTCAAACAAATTAGTGTCATTTTTTAGAATTTTAATAATAGGAATTCTTTATATTAAACTTGAATGAAGTGTAAAAAAAGGTATAAATTAATGATTATAATTGATCAATGTGTATAATTGAAAAAAAAACGAAAGGGTAGTTGACACTTCTATGTCCAAATCTGAATAAGGGCAATTATAGAATATTATCAAACTCGTGATGGAATTATACATGAGATAAGAACAATGAAGCCCACCATTGACCTTTTGGAAAGTGAATTAAATCTAAAATTATTGGAGCTTATTTGTTCCGGGGTGGGTGTTGAGATAAACATTAGTGAACTTTCAAAAATCTTGAAAAAACACAGAAAAACCATTCTAGATAGAGTCAACATGCTTTCTAAACATAATATAATCAATATGCCTGTTTATCCCCTTCTATGGTTAATGAAAGAATATCCCTTTATGGTAATTTCAAAATCAAAATTTCCTAGGGACAAAAAAACAAAGTTCTTTATCGAATATGATCCACAAATTTTTGCTGCATTTTTCTATATGGAAGAAAATCATAATACTCTTATGATTGAATATCACAAAGATCTTTTCTCCTACGAAGTTTGGAGGGATAGTATCCTCGAAGATAAAAAGATATCTCTACAAGGTACTCACTTTTCTTCTGATGCTATTTTCCTAAGCACCAAAAGAATGGTGAAATTTGAACCTTCAGTTTCCATTCATCTAGTGGAACAGAATATTAATAATTTTCATCAAAGAACGATCAATGGTTTTGAGATTGATCCTTTATCCTTAAAAATACTAAAATTGTTGATGCGAGGTAAGGGAATCAGAGCAAATAGAAGTCGTCTGGCGAAAGAATTGAATGTTCACCGGAGAACGATAGAAAGAAGACTCCAGGCACTCTTAGACGAAAAGATAGTATCTATCCCAGTTTGTTTCTTTCCACGGATGCTTGTACCACCTGAATATATGATAGTTATATCATTGCTTAGAATCCAAAAGCAAAATGAAATCTTAGTTCGTGTTCTCCAGG
>JAEOTI010000737.1 GCA_016839955.1 Candidatus Hodarchaeota archaeon
ACACGACTTTCATCATATACTCCTTCAACTGTTGTCTTGTTATTATATTCTTGAACATTTAGAAAAGTAATCAGAAAAGCAAACACAAATGATACTATAACAAAGAAATAAATAACCATAGAAGAATTTAGAAAAAATTCTTTTTTCCCTCTAAGGGAAGAGAAAATTAATCCAACTAGTTCTAAAATTATAGCTAATAAGAGTGAAAAAAGGAGTATCGTGTCATCTAATGAGGATTTTGTTATAATTTTTTTCCTTGACGACAAATCAGTAAAAGAATATGAGTACCATGGAACAAATAATAATAAAATTGTTAAAATTATGAGAAATATAGGTAGAACAGTGAAATAAATAGTCTCCCTCTTTATTTTCTTATTTCGTAAAAAATTCATATACTTTCAATCCTTTTTTCTTTCCTAACCGGATAATGAAAACTAGAATTTGTCAAATATTAGGAAATAAGCACCTCTAAATGCTACCTATCTCATGGTTCCTGTTATGACTTGTAAAAATGTATCACATAATGGACATACAGCAATAACAGAATTATTTTTAATGTTGTTTTCAATTCCAAATCGGGGGGTCAGGTTTTCGAAGTGCTCTAAAAATGAAATCAAAGCTATTTTCTCAAATGATTCTTTGCAATGGGGACATTTCAATAAAATCACCATAAACCTTGAATAAGAGGTTTAGATGGATTATATTTAGAATTTTCCTCTACTTTTTCTTACCTAATCCAATCGTGAAAACTTGGATTTGGTCAGGGGATAAACTATTCTGACATTTTGGACAAGTTCTTTGGAGTTTGATCCACTCAAAGAGGTGATGGGAATGAAAGTTGGTTTCACATTTGTAACAACGTCCTACTGCCTCTCCAAAGGCGATAGGGGCCCGACAGATTATACAGTTTTCTTGGGTAGTGTGACATTGAGGACAGGTTTTGCTATTTCGTTCGAGTGGGGCTCCACAATTTGGACATCCATAGACCGTAGACACAGATTTCAATAGTTCTTGGATTTGAGCGGTCTTATGAAAGACTCGTAAATTCGGATAATATAACACAAATGGGACCTGTTTTTTTAACAATCCGTCAAAAATAGCATGATAGCAATCTAGAAGGGAATTAAGTTGTTGGAGATAGTTACCGGGATCATTTCCAGGTGGAATTGGTCCAATTACATCTACTAATGGAATCATGGCTCCTTCTTGATATTGGGTACATCTAGCTAAGATTTGGTAGATCGATTGAATTTGATCTTTCTTATTTTGACCAATTATCGGTAATAAATTCCCAGGTAGTTTGATATTATCAAGGATAGATGATAAGGCTTCAACAAATTGAGTACTAAGTAATTGACGTGTTTTACCTTCAGAGAGACTTTGAAACTCTTCATAATCTTGGACCGCTAATTCTGGATACTGTCCGAAAAACGCTTCAGAGTATTTTCCAATGTTGCTATGTAACCAGTCTTTGAGAAAATCCTCTAATGTCGTTTGTTGATCTCTCTGTCTATTAAACCTCATTCTCATATACGGTGAAAGTTTTAGAGTAGGGTTATTCTGAACAAGTGTATGAACCTTATACCATAACTTCGGTTGATAATGTTGTAAACTTTGAATCTGAGCCGATATTCCTTCTTCACTCATGTTTGATGTTATAATACCACTCGATAATTCAGTAAGAATCAGTGTGGCACAAAGTTCGGATATATCTCTAGAAAACTCCCACAAAACTGGATCTGCATCTTTAGAAGTAGAGTCTTTCATAAAAGAAATGAAACTCATTAAGAAACTCGATAAATTCCTTAAGTTACGGAGTTCAGGTCTATTGGTTAATTCTCGAAGATTTCTCTCCCATTCTACTGCTTTCCAATATTCCTCTTCATAAATTACAAAAAATTGCCTTTTCCCTTCCTCCTTTAATAAGAGTGGCTTCTTTAAAAAGAGTGGTAGATATTGTCTTCGGCTTGTGTTTGACTTATTCAGGTTAAAAAACTCATTATAATCCTCTACTACTCGTAACGCATCATTCAGCATTATTCCCATCTCTTTCGGAAAACCATTCATAGAATTGAGATTATTTGTTAACCATAGTCTGGAATATATTTCAAGTTGATGGTAAACTGAATCATAAAAAGATTGAGAATGGAAGGGCGAAACTCTTGGTGAAAGGTGGGAATGCCTTTGAGGGATATGTATGACGAAAGCACCTTCCATCTCAGATATGATGGGTTTGATCGTTTTTATATGAGGAAAATAATCAAATAATTTTCTTCTGATTTTCTTGAAACATCGTAAAAGCATAATTTTCGAGTTTTAACTGATTAAATTTCAAGGCGAAAAACTTCTTCCCCGCCTCGAATTTTACCAGTGTTTTCAAACCCCACCGTTTCATACAGTTTTTTCGCCCCTTTATTCTCAGGGACGAAAGATAGATAGATTTCTTTAGCTCGGGGTCCTTCTGGATCTTCACTTGGTAATAACACGTGAGAAGCCTTCAAAAGGTCAATTATTTTTAATAATGCGGCTTTTCCATACCCTTTTCCTTGATGATGC
>JAEOTI010000738.1 GCA_016839955.1 Candidatus Hodarchaeota archaeon
AACAGAACTACCCATTTAAATGTTTCTGTTTAACCAACAGAACCAAAATACCTCTTCCCATAGTTACGTTAAGACTGTAATTCCTCCAATTTTAGTACTTACTGAACTAAGAGGAAGATCCATAATATCTGATAAGTTCTCCCACTCTTAAGTCTCAAATATAATGGTTTCACTAAACAAATGTCTTCAATGCGCGATAATTCATAGACGAACCATTTTAAATTTCCATAGATTCCAACGCTTCTATCATTACGGTCTTAACACTGAATGCTTCACCTGAAATTTTATCATTCCTAGTATTTCCAATGAATAGAATATCAGAAGAATCTAATGAGAATTTCCGTAAAATTAAAAGGATTCCCTCAGGATGTGGTTTGTGTTTTTTTACTGATTCAGCTGCTACAATATAAGAAAAGACATTTTCTAGGTTCAAATCATCCAGCACTTTTTCAATCGTGTTCCTAGAATTAGTAGAAAAGATTGATATCTTCTTGTTTTTATTAATACAAACCTTTATTGAATCCATTGCTATTGGGTTAACTCTATATCCTTTGGTTTCTATAGCTTCAAGTTCAAGTATTGAAATTATTCTTAGTGCTTCTTGCTGTTCATCATCTTCCATTTCATCAATTACTTGCCAAAGAGAAGAAAAGGGTTTTTCAAACTTATTTCGTAATTCTTCCTTTATTTGGCTCCAGTTAATCGTTAAATACGCAATTGTTCCGTCGAAATCATAGATAATATGTTTGTATGGAAGGATGAGGTTCTCAAATTTTTTTAACTTCATTTAAGATATCTTCTTCGCAGAAATACATTTCGTGGTAATAACGAATCATTACCAATCCTTCTTTATAATCGTTTAGTTTTGTTGTTTTACCTTTGAGAAGATTTAGCATTAATAACGGGAAGTTAGCTCCTGCTTTAATTGATAAAGGTAATCCACCCGCAGCAAACCTTGGATTAACCTCAATAATATAGGGTTGACCGCAAGTATCAAAAATTATTTGCACATTTGCGGGTCCTACAATACCAAGTTTTTTAACAAGTCTGTGAACTAATTTAATTGTTACTTGATTTTTTACAGTTTTGCACTTTACAGCGAGACCAGCTTTTACCTCTATTCTTTCCCTAATTACATAAGAAAGAACTTCGGATTTTTCATTGCAAAATAAATCAATAGTGTATTCCTTTCCTTCAATAAATTCTTGAATTATTAACCCTGTTTTGTCGATTAAATACGCGTCTAGAAGATCTGGGTTACTAATTTTAACGGTGTTTTTGCTACCACTCCCAGAAAAAGGTTTGATAATAACGGGAAATTCTTTTATTGGTATGTTATCTGATTTATATATTCGTGGAACTGGAAATTTATTCTCAAGAAGAAATTCAATGAACTTTAGCTTATTATTGCACATCTCAATTGTTAGTGGAGAAGATATAAAGATTTTGACTCCAATTTCTTCGAACAGTTTAAGATTCTTTGAGAATAGTAATATTTCCTTTGAGTACAAAGGAATTAGGAGATTAACTCTTTCTCTTTTACAGATATTAAAGATTTTCAGTATATACTCTGGATTTTTAATAGAAGGAACAAGATATTTATGATCACAAAGATGAAAACCTGCTGAGAAAGGGCTTTTATCAACACCGATGATCTTAACCGCATATTCATCTTGATCTCTGAATCCCTTGATTAAATTTAAAGAAGTTGTTACGCCTGCAGATGTTAGAAGAATACAAAAAGGTTCTTTTTTCATTTTATTTTTTTTCCAATCTAGCTTCAAGTTTGGGATCCTCAATAGTTACAAACTGCTTTGTCGAAATGGATTTTAGAGCAGCTTCGATTTGATACACAGCCATTGCTCCCACACAACCATTTGTACTAGGTTCCTTATCATGTTTGCAACAATCGATAAAGTGGAGTAATTCTTCTTTCAGTGGTTCCTTGAAGTCAGTTCTTAAAATATTGTAACCAAAATCGGTTACTTGGTGATGCTTATCATTTATTTCTTCAATTGTTATATCAAAAAATTTTATCGTGTCAGGCTTTAGATAATCTATAAATGCACTCTTTTTAGAACCGATTACTGATATAGTACGAGTTTTCGAAGAGATGGGATTTGTCCAAGATGCAGTCGCTATTGCCTGGGTTCCGTTTAAGAAATTTTGAATTACAATTGCATTTTCGTCAGGTTGTATTCCACAATACGTACTACTTACTGCTAGTATTTCCTTAGGAAGGTTTATATCTAGAAGAAAACAAGAAACATCAACATCATGGATTGATAATGCAAATAAAACTCCCATGTCGGGTCTTGGTACTCTGAAAGCCGTTCTTTCTGTTTTGATCTGTCTTATTTGCCCCAAGTCTCCCCTCTTAATTGATGATTTCAGAGACAATAAAGCGGAATGGTATCGAAAAATATGTCCTACCATTAAGACCTTCTTTTTTTGTTGTGCTGTTTCAATCATGCTTACACACGATTCAAAGTTTATGGCCATGGGTTTTTCAACGAAAACATGTTTTCCTGCTTTCAAAAATTCTTCAGATATCTTTCTGTGAGTATTTGAAGGAGTAACAATACTGACACAATCTAATTCTTTATCATTAAGAAGT
>JAEOTI010000739.1 GCA_016839955.1 Candidatus Hodarchaeota archaeon
CAGCTTGATCTAATTCTCTTCTTTGCAAATAAATGTTACCAAGGTTATTTAACGACGCAGATATGTTTTGCTTATTCTTGATAGACATAAATAACTCTAAACTATGATTGTAATATTCTTCTGCTTTTTTTAAATGACCTAATTGACGAGAGAACACCCCTAAGTTATGATAACATGCTGCGATGGGTCTAGGCTGATTCAATTCTTTTGCAAGTTTCAATGAATGTTGATACAACTCTTCCGCTAATTTTGTCTTTTCAAGTATTCGATAAACATTAGCTAGGTTGAGTGAAGAGGAAATTACTTTTTTTTTATTGCCTTCTCTTTCAAATAATTCTTTACAGGTTTGAAGATGTTTTATTGCTTGGTTAAATTTTCCAGTTTGTACATAAATGATACCTAAACTCAAATGAGCATCCGCTTGCGCACTATAATCTTTGTTACTCGGATCAGACGAAAGCTTTAATGCTTCCATTGCGTTACTTTCTGATTCTTCGAATTCTCCTAAACGCCATTGACATTTTGATTTCAAATTGAAATATTTAATTATCGTTTTACTATTCATATGTTCTTTTTCTTTGAATAATCTATTTATTAAAGCTAGAGCTTCTTGAAAGTCTCCAGACTCTGTAAGTTGCTCAGCTTGTTCAATAGAATGGTTAAGGTTTTTCATATAGCACCCAAGGAAATTAATTTTGGTTTATACTTTCAACCAACATAAAGATAACTAATCTAACTTGGACAATTTACACTAATAAGAATTTAAAATATTAGTTTGAGTCAAGCTGCAATCCATTCATTTTGTTTTCTATCCCATAAACTAGCTAATGGTAAAAATCGCTCAATAGCACCTTGATGAATATCAATATTAAGTGATTCCAACGGTAATTCAGTGCATAATTCTTTCAAATCAAGTAGAGCCCTGTAAATCCACGGTTCCGGCATTGTTAATATTGACAAGATCCAATCTTCGTTTTCAAAATGCCGAAAAAGCGGGAATCCTTTACTCTTAAGATTTATTTTTTGAAGATGATCCTGTTTTCCTTTAGCATAAATGAAT
Organism: Candidatus Hodarchaeota archaeon; assembly: GCA_016839955.1. The sequence goes on from JAEOTI010000739.1 coordinate 1,061, forward strand.
ATGCTCGCGGATAAACCTAATGACCGATATGAGCAGTTCCATCGAAACGCTCCTTCTTTCCGTAATTTTCGAACCTGAGATTGAGCCCTTTGTCCCCGTTCCCCTCGCAAAACTCTTCCGTCCATCCAATAGATTTTCTCTAAATATATTGTATCTGCTGTCCTCAAATCTAAAGGTTGAATATTATATTTGATTGTTGTTTGCCCTAGAGCAGAAGCCTCAGGAAGAATCTTAGGGTAGTTACCCCATCCATCAATGGTAAGTTGGGTGAGATTCCAACCACATGTAAAGGACCTTATATCCTGTAATATCTCAGTTTCTAAAAGTTGATCGGTCCAACCTAACTCGATCGCTTGAGGGGGGACAGCAATTCCATTGTAATTAAAGATTTTATCCGCTGGGCTAACTTGAAAGAAACTATATTCGTTTTCAAGACTTTCCAAAGATCGCTGGGTGATCAAAAGCTTAGGGTATAGTCCAATTCGCCCATAGTTCATGATTATTTGTGGTTGGAAAACACCGATAGCCATTAATCTACTCAATGATTTAGAAATTCGTTCTGCAGATAAATCTGTTGTTGTTGTAAAATAAAAAGGGGCTAACCACCCACTGTTTTGGAAATGGTCATTATCTAATCCTTGGATAGATTTCTTTAAAATTTCGACTTCGTCTTCATTTAGATCCGCAAATAGATTACGAGCGAGATCCCAGATAAGTTCGATGAACTGACTGATAGTTTGCGGTTTTTTTTCCTGCATTTTGGTTTGAAGTAGGTTAAAAGAAGTTGATTTGATCGTTTGAAACCGAAAACATGTGTATGGAAAGTGAAAAGTTCCCAATCGATTTACAGTAATAGGAATACTACGGAAACCTTTCCATAGCTTATCATTCCAATTGATCTCAATTTCACTATCAGTCATTTGGTATTTTTGAAAAAAAGCTCTAGCAACATTCTCCCAGTGTTTCACAGCTTTATCAAAATTGACTTGATTCGCTAAATCTTGAAGCTCACTGTTTGGAATTTTTTCCCAATACGAAAATATTACATTAATAATTTCTTGTTTTACTAATTGATTAATATTCTCAGTATTGAAGAAGCTTGAATCCATTTCTTTTCACTTATTATTAACTTCAGTAATAATTGATAGTAATTCTAGGCAAAAGATCTGTTTTGATAATTTCCAGAAGAAAAGAATTAATTACTATTTCTTATTCGTTTTTAATTTCTTGTTAATTTGTTTCATACCTAGGAAGAAATAATAGATATTTGCGTTAAGATTCTAATTTTTTTAAACGTCTTGAAACATCATTGACGATTGAAGAGCCGCTCAATCCAGCTCTCTGGTAAACGTTCTACAAACCAAAATTTCTTCCGACTCCGCATAATTAGATATCGTATTTTTGGTTTTTTAGTAGTAAGAGCTCTATATATTACTTTTGCGACGTCTAAAGGTTCTAAACCCTTATTTTGACCGTGATTAATAGAATTTTGACCAATTTTTTTTGCCCGATTTTCAAAAATTGATCCTTGGTACATTTCAAGATGTTTTTCGGCTTTTTTCCAGATTGGTGTTTGAATATTACCCGGTTCTATCACTACAACATGAATGCCAAACGGGACAAGTTCCCGACGTAATGCATCTGAATAAGCTTCTAATCCAAATTTACTAATTGAATATGGCCCAAAAAAGGGTCTTACTATCCGTCCAGCTATAGAACTAATATTAATAATCCGACCTTGTGCTTCATAAATAAGTGGAAACACTTGTTTTGTTACTCGAAACGCACCAAGCAAATTTACGTTAAGTTGTTCTTGAAAAATGTGTTCTTCGATTTCTACTAAAGGGCCTCCAATACCTATTCCAGCATTGTTTATCAAACCATAAAGATTTGATTGTTCAGCTTCAATTTGATTAAAGATTTTTTGTATATCCTCAGCTAAAGTAACATCAAGTTTAACTGGAGTCACATTTTCAATTTTTCCAAGATCATTGAGGTCAATGGATTTTCGTGCTCCAGCATAGATGTGAAAGCTTTTTTGAGCAAGAAGTTCTGTTGCTGCTCTTCCTATTCCAGTACTTGCTCCTGTGATAAGAACAGACTTTTGTATA
>JAEOTI010000740.1 GCA_016839955.1 Candidatus Hodarchaeota archaeon
AATTTCCTAAGAATTCTAGCGGAAAAGTAACGAAAATCTCGATCTACAAACCACCAAAGATAAATTCCTTTATAATTTGATAATTCAATTAATGATCTGTTAGACTCTAGTTCTTTATTTATGATGGTATTGACAAAATCATCTCTTAAAACCATTTTACTCTCGAGTGTGTTTACTACGTGGTCCTTCTGAAAACTCTTGTTCTTTTTCTTCTTAAATTGAGTTTCTTTACCCTTAATGAATAATTAGATATGATTTCCTTGCAATCAATTTCTTTTGGGTAATTAAGCCCAATGCTACAAACAAACTCAATAAACTAAAAATGCTATTTTTATTTGATGGAAATTCTGGTATAGAGCTTCCAGTGGAACTTGTTGGTATTCTGACTTCAAATATTATTTCCAGATTATGAGGTCCTTGAATCAAATCTGAATGAAAAAGAAATAGCCGAAAGGATCCATGATCTATTAGTCTATGAAGATTTTTATCCAACAGAACTCCATCCATTCGTATTGTAAAGATATTAATGTTTTCTGAAAGTGGAATTGCAAAAGTAAATCCCTCAATATCGTTGTTGCAATGTACTAAGGCCTGAAGGGTGTCATTTGTTCCTTGGAATGACATTGTTACATTTTCTACATAATTAAGAGAGAGTTCTACAAATTTGAGAGGATTAGTATAGCATTCGTTTATTATCGGGTCAATCCCTTTTGTTAGTAAATTGTCATAATTAGTATAGATCTTGTTTCGTACATTTTGACTGTGTAATAGCCAGTGGGGATGTCGGTCTGTAAGAAAACATGTATTTTCAATATAACTCTGAAAATCTTCCCAACTATTCCCACTAACCATGCTATCAATGGTTTTCGTTTTAGGGAAACCGTAATAGTTTTTGGCTAGTACAACTGAGGAATTCTCTAAAAGATAAAGTCGTGGTTCAATGTAATTGCACTCTCCACTATTGGTTCCTTCGCCTGAATTGTACAAGACAAAATGACTAAGATTGTTTGTCGCTTCAATAGCAGTTCTTACATAATTCTGTCCGAAAAAGCCCGAACCTGCCCCATGATGACATTCGAAATAGCAAGACATACCTGTTTTTCCTTCAATTTCTAAAATTCTACTTAGATATGCTTCAGCTGATGCTTCATAAGCGGTATGACGGTGATAACCAGAGAAATGGTATCCTAATGGGTTTTTAGAAGATACATTTAGAACTTCATCCCAATCAGATTCTGGAATTTTAGCTGTTGACAATTCATAGAAAATGGATGGAATACCGTGATTTTGATCCACTGTACCCCTCGGAATAACTGCAGAGGTTTTATAATAACTATCAACATCATCACGAGATAATATCAAAGCCCGTTTAGCATATGGAGTATGCCATCGCAGAGGCGCTATCTTCTCTTCCATTAAGAACGATCGTACCAAAAGACGATCAATTATCTGACTAGTCCTCAGTGCGGTAATCCACAAAGTTCCTCGTTCGCCATCCGGCATAATTGGTCCGCCAATTCCTCTTAATCCCCAAAAATCAAAAAGAGCTATAGAGGAAAATGCTATTCTTCCCATTCCAACTTTTTTAGAAACTACAGAATATCCAATATTTTGTGAGTCTTCTTCTCTAAGGTGCGCAGTGAAAAGAATGTCAATAGAGGACTCATCGAGCGAAGTGATATATCGAGTAGGCCTAAAGGTGTGATAGGGCGCATAAGAATAATTATCATAAGGAGTAAAATCCCCTGTATTTACCGAATAGTAACCTTCACTATAATTTGCATAGAAACGAAAAAAATCCTTATCTGACGTAGTTTGGGCGAATAAATCTGTACATTTCGCCCAAAAACCATTTCTTTCACCTATAGTGACATTAAGAAGTTCTGATGGGCAATTCTGTGTTAAAAGGGCGATACCTCCCCCTTCTGTAAAATTCTTTAGGTTGTTTATTTCATCAGATGACCAATTCTCTTTATATGGTACAATTACCATTACAAAACTATCTAATTCGCCCAAATCAGTGAAAGGGATAATCATATTCCCCAGTGCATTATATTTGAGCAAATTCCATGCTGCATTTGAAAATGGGCTATCAGAATTTGTATAGTAGCCAATGTTTTTATATCCGCTCAGACTGTTTTTTGAAACGTTCAAAATATTCGATTTAGATCCGTGATTAAATTCTTCATTGATTGTTGGTTGAATAATAAATGGCACTATGAGGATAAGTAATATCAATGCTTTATTGATCAATATGTTTCATCTTCCAACCTGGGGGATTAATATTATAATTTAAGGATTCAGAATAATCTCTATGAGCTTTTTTATACAAATAGTTTTCTTTATTTCTTTTTAACAGAATGTGCTGAAAAGCCATAAAAAAAATAAAAAGCGTAAAATTGTCTTGAATCCTTTTCTAGTAAAACCAAACTCTTGATTTATCCTATTAAATATTAAATATTATTTTTAATTGACTTTATTAAAAACTGAGAACATTTGAATATCTCATATCTGAGAAGTAATGAATTTATTTTGATGCACTATAAGAATACATATCAATACTGGTTAAAATTCTATTTTGAGAAGAAAATTAAAAAAAAACCGAAAACAAATCTTCCCCAGCCATTCATTGCTGAAAATGCAATTGTTGAAGAAGACGTAACTCTTGAGCCCGGAGTAATGATATGGCATTATTGCCAAATTCGACCACGTTCTCAGATAGGGGAAGGGACTCGAATAGGTTCATTCACATATATTGATACTGAAGTAAAGATCGGGAAGAGATGCAATATACAATCAAGAGTCTATATACCACGGGGAGTTACAATAGAGGATGATGTGTTTCTTGGTCCAGCTTGTACATTTACAAATGACAATGATCCAATAGCTAATCCAATTTCCTGGGAAATCAGTCGTACAATAGTTCGAAGTGGTGTTTCAATTGGAGCAAATGCAACTATTCTACCTGGGTTAGAGATTGGCAAGAATTCATTGGTTGGAGCTGGCTCTGTGGTCACTTGTGACGTTCAACCAAACACTGTAGTTGTAGGTAACCCTGCGAGGAAAATTCGGATGAGGAAATAACTCAAATATATTTTATATGTACTTTCCTTGTCAACCTATTCTCACTGAGATAATTTTAAGTATTATTTTGGAAATAACTCCCCCCCAAAATAATTATGTCGTAATAAACCAGCTTTTATTCTATTCAACCTTAATTCAAAAAGCATTAAACGATGAGATTGCTAATACCTTACTTAGAAAAATAAACATGAAATAAGATTACTATTCAAATTTATTATTAGAATTTACAATCAAAGTTGAATTTACTAAAGGAGTCCATTGCCATGTCAGAACTCGAAGTTCACGTTGTAGATGATCAGGGAGAGCCACATACGGCTGACACAACATTTTCTGAATTTAAGCAGGATCTAGTTTACCTCGTTATTGACCACGATAAACGAAAAATCTATGTGTGGAAAGGTCCAAAGGCTCCTGTGCGCCAAAAGTTTACATCAGCCCGAGCTGGTTCAAATCTTCGCATGAAATTAGGAATGACTTACAAGATTGATTCTTTGGACGCAGGTATAGAAGGAAGAGATTTTCTTGCCTTGTGGGGTCTTACACCTCAAGAGGCGCCTACTCTTACCGCAGAAGAAGCACCTGCTCCCTCACCTGTTGCTACAGAAGCTCCTAGTACACCCGTAACATCAGGAGGTCCAGTTGTCTCTACTCGACCTTCTACAAAAGGAGGTCCAGTTGTCTCTGCTCGACCTGCAGTAAGACCCTCTGCTGTATCTGAACCTACACCAAGCCCTGTAACAGCAGCTCCAAGACCTGTTTCTAAACCAGTACAAGCACCTACCACTGCCCCAGAACCAATGAAAACCTCTGCTCCTGTCGTGAAATCGAGAGAAGTAACTGTTACAGCTCCTACTAAACCTGTTGTGGCATTTTCTTTGAATGACGTTGAAAACAAGCTTAAAGAGCTTGGAGAACCCGAAGGAATGGTTCGTGAAATTGTTATTGTGGGTGATACAGTCTTTTCTGTAATTAAAGAATATCTTCCTCTCTTTGATAAAGAAGTCGTCAAGCTTGAACCAATGTCCGACCTTCCCGAAGGAGCTTTTCCAGCGACAGATTATGAGACTAGAATTTTGATTGGTGCTGGTGGAAATGTAATCTTTGTCGAACTTTTACGACAAGCACCTGAATCAGAAAGGGATGAATTTGTAACTGAGATGAAACGCTCATTAAAAGACTTAACTAAGCTTGGAATTTAACATAAGAAATAATACAATAAACAAGCCTAAATCGGTGTTGGTAGCGCTTGGCAAAATATCTCTTCAAAATAGTATCAATGGGTTCTGCAGGCGTAGGGAAGACAAGTCTTATCCGACGTTTTGCTCATGGAAAATTTCAGAAAAGCTATCTACCAACACTTGGTGTGGATATTACAACAAAGGAAGTAGTAGTCGAAGGTACTGATGTAAAATTAATGTGCGTTGATACAGCGGGTCAGGAATATTTTGGAAAACTTCGAGGCAATTATTACAGAGGAGCAAATGGATGTTTACTAGTTTTCGACTTATCTAGGTCTGAAACCTTCAACGATTGCCCTGGATGGCTGAACGAGTTTCGTATGCATATTACTGATCATGAAGGAATTCCTTTTATACTTCTTGGCAATAAATCTGACCTAGTACAAAAAGATAAAGCTCCAGTTTCAGATGACGTAATTGAAGAATTTTGTGAAAAAGAAGGGATTTCTTTCTATAAAACATCTGCAAAAAATGGATTAAATGTTGAAGATGTTTTTGATGAATTAGCAACACGAATTGTGAAGTATAAAGTAAAGACCTAGGAAAAGAAGTTGTCAATTAGTAAAGATCATATATTAATTAGCAACTTTCAAATGTCAAATCGAAGAATTAGGATTTTTTAAAACTAATAACTTAGAGAAACATAATATTATCAAATCACACTAAATTAACCTCTTAAACATTGCATTACACGTAAAGTGTCCATAAAAGCCATTTTAAAAACAAAGAAATAAAAGATTTCAATTTTAAAATTAAAATTAAGATAGTGTAATATCAAAAGAATGCTTAAATTACTCCTAACTTGGGATACACTTAACACTAGATAATAGGGTTTCACTTTAGTTAATCTCTTTATTCAGCATCAACAGAACAAAGAACCACACAGATCAGGATTATTTGTACCAAATGGAGTCTCCAGCCTTGTCTGACTTCCCACCATTAAAAAGAGATCACGAAGGCGTCCCAACTTGTAAAATTGTCTTTTGGGGCCCCACTATGGCAGGAAAAACGACTGCTCTAACTATTTTCAAGGTTCTTAAAACTCTAGAAGATCCTGATAATGTTTTCAAATGGCTAAAACTTGAGGATCCAACTGGAAGAACACTATTTTTTGATCAGGGTATTTTTGGAGTCGGAAAAGACACAGCTACTGGTTTGCCCTATCTAAAATACCATTGTTTCACTGTACCAGGACAAGACCGCCATTCTGCGCAAAGAAAAGTGGTTTTACAAGGATCTCACGGTCTTGTTGTTGTTATTGACTCCGAAAAATCACGTTGGGAAGAAAATAAGAGTTCTCTTATTGAAATTAATGAGCTAATTGGAGACCGTTTAGCTGATGGCTCACTTCCCTATCAAATACTACTTAACAAAATGGATCTCCCAAAGGAAGAACGTATTACCTCAATAGAAGTTGGAAAACTCCTTGTAGAATCAGGATCAAATGAGAATCTTAGAGATGCTGCAGTAAGGATCATTGAAAGTTCTTGTTTGGGTGCTAGAAACGATTTAAAAGAGCTTCTTGCTTCTCAAGCACGTGAAACAATTACTGACGAAGATGGTCGGCTAAAGAAAGAAAAACGACCACCCTCTGTAAAGCGCGTTGTTCAACCAGTGGAATCCCTTATCCGAGAAATACTCATACAAGTCATGAAACAACAAAAAGTAGGCTCTTAAACTTAACATATAAATGATTTCTTGTTAAATTTAGCCTCCAACTACAACCAGAGCTTTTTTATTTCCTTTTAAATTGAAAAGAAGGTTATTCTGCTTGCACTTTCCAAATTCACAAAAATTTCCACCAATTAAACAGATAATCAAAGAAATGAATGTTAAAGCTGTTTTTTCGGACATTGATGGTACAATAACTGATGAAAAACTTAAATTAAGCACTAT
>JAEOTI010000741.1 GCA_016839955.1 Candidatus Hodarchaeota archaeon
TACGGACTTGAGCTTGGTGTAGAGCTTAAAATCCTCGAGAATGTAAAACCACATGGACCAATTTGTATTCATTTGCAAAATGAAGGCAGATTAGTTCTTCCTCGCGAAATTGCATCAAGTCTATTGGTAGAAATCATAGATTAACTAATGAGATTCGTCTGTTTTGATTGAAATAGATATGTAATAGGTTTTATTATCTGCTGAGACAATTTTCCAGTCTTTCTTTAGCACCTCTTTTGTCACATGATGAAAGGAGATTTCTTTACCAACTGTTTCTTGTTGTATGAAAGAGCGATAATTCTGAACGGCAGCTTTAACATAATCATCAGATTCAATTCCAATGTGAATTGGCATATCATATTCTAGTTCCAAGTCTTTTCGCATTGATTGGATACGCCGGACTAGATCTCTAACTAATCCTTCTTCAAGAAGAGCAGGGGTTAATGTTGTGTCTAAGACAACATGCCCAATTCCAGCACTTAATGATTCTAGAACTACATCTTCTTTTGGTATTACTTCTATTCGGAAATCTTTCTTTGTTATTGAAACTGGACTCTCAACATCGAATATGGTAATTTCTACTTCTTCCTGAGTTTCCAAATCTTTGAGTAATTCTTCCATTTGGTCTAATGACATATTTTTTAGAAAGTTAGCAACGTGTTGGGAATTTTGTTTAAATTTCGGACCAAGTATTCCAAAGTTTGGAAGAATACGACGTTCTTGAAAGATTTTTAAAGCTGTAGCATAATTAACAGCTTTAACATTAAGCTCTTCCTTTATTTCGCTCTCAACTCTCTTAACTTGGGCAAACAAACCCGAAGGCCCAACAAGTGTGACTTCCTGAAGAGGTTGCCTGATCCGAACATTGGTATTTACCCTTGCTGTTCGTCCACTAGCGATTATGTCCCGTAAAAGTGCCATCTCACTTTCTAAATTATCATTTATTAAAGATTCATTGGTTTCAGGGTATGATTCTAAATGGACACTCTCCAAAGCACTTGTCTGTCGTTTTAAATTCTCATAGATTACTTCAGCAATAAAAGGTGTAAATGGTGCTAGAAGCTTCGTTAACGTGACTAAGGTCTCAAATAGAGTAGTATAACTTGAAGTCTTTTTGAGCGATTCTGTTTTCTCCCAAAAGCGTCTTCGGGATCGTCTGATCCACCAATTACTAATATCATTCGTTAAAAACGATTGGATGGCTTTTGAGGCTTTGTGAACTTCCAGATCTTCCATAGCCTTCCTTGTAGATGAAATGGTTTTATTTAATCGGGATATTAGCCATTGATCTAGTAGTGGTCTCTCAGCAACATTCAGAGATTTTTCTTTAGGGTTGAAGTCATCAAGCCTAGCATATGTTACAAAGAATGAGTAAGTGTTCCAGAGGGGAAGTAAAAATTGAGAAATTGCTTCATCAAGCATTTGGTTACCCAAACGTGTGTTAGTCCATGTGGGGCTTGTGAAAAACACCCACCTTAGAGCATCTGCTCCGTAGTCATTCATGATTTCTGTTGGATCTAGTGCATTTCCCCTGCTCTTACTCATTTTTTCGCCATCTTCATTTAGGACATGGCCCATACATAAACAGCTAAGGTAAGATGGTTCATTTCGAAGTAAGACAGAAGTTGCATGTAGTGTGTAAAACCATCCTCTTGTTTGGTCTATCGCCTCTGTGATAAAGTCTACTGGAAAATTAGTGTTAAATGCGTCCTCTGTGTCGTATGATGAGTACCATGCCATCCCTGAGTCCATCCAGGCATCACAAACGTAAGGTTCTCTTTTCATGGGATCTGAACAATCCGGACAGGGAAAATTGAGATCATCTACAAATGGTCGGTGCAGTTCAAAGTTGTCTGGAAGGGCTCCTACAAATTCTTCCAGTTCTTTCTTATTCCCAACAATTACTTCATGGCCCTTCTCACAACGCCATATTGGAAGTGGTGTTCCCCAATATCTAGTCCGAGAAAATGCCCAGTCTTTAACTTCTTCAAGGAAATTACCAAACCTGCCATCCTTAAGATGAGTCGGTTTCCATCGTATTTTTTGATTGGCTTCAACTAACTCCTTACGAAGTTTACTCATACTAACGAACCATGAGTCTGTTGCATAATAGATTAGTTTTGAATCGTCTCGCCAGCAGTGAGGGTAAGTATGCTTTATAGTGGCCTTGTAAAGGAGTTGTCCTGTATTAGACAGGTCGTTAAGGATTTCTCGATCCGCTTGAAGGACATGCATACCAGCATAGTCTGGTACATGGTTGGTGAAAGTACCATCAATATTAACTGGGTTGAAAACTGGAATTTCAAGGCTATCACAGAGTTCCTGATCCTCTAAACCAAACCCTGGTGCAATGTGAACAATTCCTGTACCTTCCTCAAGTCCTACAAATGGTGCTGTAGTTACGAAATGCGTCTTAACGGGTACAACATCTTTAGTGAAATAAAAGAGAGGTTCATACTCCTTACCACTAAGTTCTTCCCCAGAAAATGTTTCTAAAATATCTAATTCCTCAGTTTTTAGAACCTGCGGAGCTAATGCTTTAGCTAGAATGAGATTTTCTCCTTCAAAATTTACTTTGACATACTCCGCTTCTGGTTTTACAGCTAGGACTAAATTGGAGCATAGAGTCCATGGTGTAGTCGTCCAAGCTAGAAAATATGTGTTAGCGTCATCTTTTGATTGAAATTTTACATATAAACTGTCATCTTCAATATCCTTGTAGCCTTGGGCTACTTCATGAGAACTTAATGTGGTCTCACACCGAGTACATAATGGAAGGATTCGATGACCTTTGACAAGCAGTCCTCGATTGTATGCTTCTTTCAAGAATCCCCATACTTTTTCGATATAGGGATCTCTTAATGTAACATAGGAATTTGGAAGATTTAGATGTAATCCAATGCGTTCTGAGAGGAGTTCCCATTCTTTAACATAACGAAAAACCGATTTTCTACAAGCATCATTAAATTGTGCAATGCCATATTCCTCAATGCCTTGTTTACTTGAAATTCCCAGTTCCTTTTCTACTTCTAATTCTACTGGAAGCCCATGGCAATCCCAACCTCCAACTCGGGGAGTGATATGATGACCGGTCATTGTTTTGTAACGCAAGAAAACATCTTTGATTGCGCGAGTTAAAGCATGTCCGACGTGCGGAAGACCATTGGCAGTTGGTGGTCCTTCTAAGAAGACAAATTTTGAATCCTTACGATGAAGCTCTTGTATTTTGACTTCTATAGCATTGGATCGCCAATATTCGAGTATTTTTTCCTCCAATTTAGGAAAACTAGGTTGTGGAGTGACTTTCTTGAAAATAGACATTGCTAAAAAACACCTTGGAAATTCGATGAATTCAACTGAAAATATCGGAGCAGCAAAAGATTACAAGATAGAGGGTTGAGTGTTTGGTAGTTTAGTAAATTAAAAAGTCCTACATGTAAAAATAAAACGATCCCTCAGTATAATTACCTCATTCTAACTGGTTTTTCTTTAACTTTTGATGCTTTGCATTAATGATAACATTATCTTAAATTAAAAATTTTGCCTAAAGGAGTTTCTTTAATGTAAATCTAAGTTTAGTTTTTTTTCCCATACCAAGATTTTTTCATTTTCCTTTTCAAATGAGTCTACAACGTGAAATCCATGGTGTCTATAGAATTTATTTGTTTTTTCCCATTTATTATAGGTTTCAAGTCTGATTAATGTGATTTTTTTATTTAAGAGGAATGATTCAACCCATGAAACCGCTTTGGAACCTAAACTTTGGTTTTGGTACTCCGGGAGAATTGCAAGATATTGTAATTCTGCTTTTGTTCTATGAACTGTTAATGTAAACGTTCCAATAATTGACTGGTTGTATAAAATCAAAAAAAGCCTTTTTTCTTTAGAAAGATGAACAAAATAATCCTCAGATTTTAGAAGAACCTTTGGATCCCTCGTCATAAGCTTTTTTCCACTATAATAGGCTTTTTGAATTATTTCTCGGCAAATTGGGGCGTTTTTTGGGAAAGCTAGTTGAAAATTGAGGGCGGATTGAGATTCTAAAAGGCCCATTACTTAGCACTCACCGAATAATCTGTTATGAAGGCCAATCGCAACTGAATCACGATTGTTTAAGGTTACTTCAATGTTTTCAGTGGAATTCACTAGTTTCTGACGAATATCCTTGGAAATCCCTTTTCCCATTGTAGCAATTATAGATGGTTTCTGTTCTTTTTTTAGGAATAAATCGAGAATAAATTCTTTAAAATTCCTGTCTAAAAGCTCCATTTTTCCTATTTCGTCAATAAAAATTATTTTAACGTCTGGATCATCTAATGCTTCTTGTAAAGCTGGTATTGCTACATTCTTAATTGTCTCTTGATGTACTTTATACTTTCCAACGCGAAAAGTGGTGCTTTGATTTTCTGTTTCTAGAATTGAGGCAAGGATTCCTTTTTCACCCGATTTGAGATCAACAAGATGGAATCCTATCCTTCGGCCATGTTCTCGTATCTCTGGTGTCATTATACCTGCTATCTTGATATAATTCCCCTTTGCTATTGCAATAATCTTATGAATAATTGTAGTTTTCCCTACTCTTGGATTTCCTGAAAGAATAATTCTACAGGATTGATTATTTTCCAAATAATTCTCCTCTGAATATGAAAGATGTAAAAATCAAAAGCCATATTATCTGCATTGAGTATTTTTTAGCAGGTATAGTCTGGTATAAGTATATGTATTCTATTGTTTCAGGATGAAAGTGTGACTTAGAATGCCGGTCTCTCAATCACTCAGTACTTCGGAAGAATTCTTACATGAAACTCGAGAGACATTTGAAGCTGCTAATTTCACAGTATCAGAATGTGCTGGACAACCTGCATTTGACCTCCTAGTTAAGAAAAATTTTCTACTTCTAATTAAAACGCTTTTAAATCTGGACAGTTTCAAAAAACATCATTCGATTGACCTTCATGTAACAGCAAGACACCTTTCTGCTCACCCACTTATTATTGGTCAAAGATCAAGTCATAATGAAATGAAAAGTGGCGTTATTTACGATCGATATCAGATACCTGCAATGAACCTTCATACTCTTACCAATTTTCTTTTACAGAAACAAGTTCCGTACAAACGGGCGACAAGGGGAGGAATCTACCTCCAGATTTCTGGAGACATGATGCGTCGTCTTCGAGAAGAGCATGGAATATCAAAAAAAGAACTCGCTAACGAACTACAAGTTTCAGAGAGAACTATTCATTCTTATGAAACTGGAAGTATATCTCCAAGAGATAAACATGAAAAGAGGCTTCTAGAGCTATTAGGTGATGAATTAATATACCACCTTCCTTTATTCAAGGAACTAGTGAAAGATACTCCTGCTTTCAAAACAACTACACCAAGTAATTATCTCCAACAAGAAGCTTCTCAATATCTTGAAGATAAGGGGTACGCAGTTCTTTGGCTTCAACATACTCCATTTAGTGGAATTTCTAAAGTAGAAGGGGCAAAACGAAAATCGATGATTATTGGCATCACACCTGATCTTGAAAACGATGAAAATAAACAACGGATTCATGTAACTGCATCTGTATCTCGATTAGCAGAAAAACCTTGGTTTTGGATTGTTGAGGATGATTCAAGTAAGAGGCTTGAAAGTAACTTTCCCATCCTTAGTCTTTCTGAACTTGAAAGTCCTCAATCTGAAAAACTATTAGAGCGCATTATGGGATTATTTTCTGCTCTCCGAAATTATGATGATAGTTTAAAGGGATGTTAGTTGTATAATCAACTTAACTTATTCTAATTAAAGTAAAAGTAGTTGTGGTTGGAAACGCCCGACGAATTCGTTGGAATTCATAATTATAGTAGCTCTCTCTTGGTTTGAAAACTTCTAAAAGCACTGGAAATTCTTTTTTTTCATCTAGAATTTTCTCTATTATCCAGGATTCAACCTTAGTTCCAGATAATCTTACAAGATTCTTATCTTTCAAGAATACTAATGGAAGCTTTATTTTTTCATGATACTCTTGAGGAACCAGATTTGCAAGTGATAGGATTTCTTCTCGTCTTATATGGTAAAAATCACCTGTTTGACTAATGTAACCAGGTTTTTTTGAATTTAAAAGGTGTGAAAGAACTTCCCTTTTTTTAGGAAGATGTCGTCCAAGTTTAGCAATTTCGTTTGAGATAAAAGCTATAGTAGTATCAAATATCTCCCCAGTGTGGAAAGAATGATCCTTATTACGGTCTGTCAAGCTTAAATGAGTCCCCGGTCTACTAGTGTTCGAAACTCATCAAAAGAAAGCTTCTTTCCATCTTTGAATTTGGCTAATGACTCTTCAGCTTGTTCTTCTCTTCGATCTTTTGCTGCAATTCGTTCTTTTTCATACATTTTTGCTCTAGTGCGAATAATACTTTGATTGAGCCCTCTAATTTCTTTTACAAGGGAAATATATTCTTTATGAACTTCATCAGCTTTGCCTTTAATCTCTAAAAATTGGTTGTGCGCAATATCTGCTTCCTTACGTTTCGAATCCGCACTCTTGAAGTTTTGAATCATATTTTTGTGGTGTTGTCGAGATTCGCGAGCACAACGTCTCAGTTCTGAATTTTGATTCCTTAATTCAGCTCGGGTTTGTGCTAAGTCTCTCCTCAAATCCCTCATTTGATTACTAAGACCTTCCACTTCTCTAATTTTTTCATGTTGTTCCTCTAATCGAGCAATTTGCTCAACGATGGCTCGTTCTTCCTCAAGTTTCATTTTGGTTGTTTGGAGTGTCCATTCTAATTCGCGTATTTCTTTCTCAAGAGTCCTCGCTGGGGGTCCAGAGCGTCGAGGAGCTGCTCCATTGGAATCTTTAAGTTTTGACCGTTGCTCATCAATTTTCTTTTGGTGCTCTTCGATTTTCTTAACGAGCTCTTCCCGAATACTTTTGAGTTCTGCAATTCGATTATTCTTTAAATCACGACTTTCTCTTTCAGTTTTTGCAGTTGAAATGAGTTCCTGAACCTCTTTGTTTAGAATATTACGTTGTTTTGCCAGTTCTCCAACTCTTTTATTTAAATCCTCTCGCTTTTCGCGTGCTTCTATTGTTTGACCTTCAATTTCTGCCATACGCAGGACAAGTGATTCATGTGAAAGTCGTTTCGTTGGTTTTTGTGTTTCTTGAGAGCTCTGGTTCGCCATCCTTATTGCATTCTCCAATTGATAATTATTCAGCCCGATAATTGGATGGGAGTCTATTCTTAGTAAAAATCTCCAGTTTTTTTCCCCATAGAACTTTTTTTAGTACTGGTTTAAAGCTTGTTAGGATTGATGTTTTTAGCAAATTACCTTTACTTAAGATCAAGAAATAAAGGTAAAATGTTTCTTTTTATCTATAAAAAACCCGTTCCGTTTTTGAATCTTCCTTCAAAAGCCAGACCGATACAATTGCTGAATATTGAAATTAAAATTTGATTTTTTCTCATTATAAACACTTGTACTGGAAGGAAAAAAAGAAATTGCTTCAAAAAACAAAGCTCAAATAGCTGATACCAAATATTCGATTAACTTAGAGGATTAAATCAGTGAATTCTGGCATAGAAACGAACCAGCTGGCATTGAATGAAATTGCACAGCTTTTACTCTCTAGGCAGGTATCCTCATCAAGAGAAGTTGAATCTATAAAACGTCAAATCTCTCGAAAATATGAGCTGCAGTCGACTTTCAAGAATTCAGAAATTCTAGCGGTCTTACCAGATAATTACCCTTCAACCATACGAAACCTTCTTCGAAAAAAGGCTGTGAGAAATCTTTCCGGGATTGCAGTAATTGCAGTTATGACAGAACCTGCTCTCTGCCCTGGAAAATGTATTTATTGTCCAGGTGGTATTCATGCGGAAAATCCCTCACCGAAGTCTTACACCGGGCA
>JAEOTI010000742.1 GCA_016839955.1 Candidatus Hodarchaeota archaeon
AGTTGTACAGAACAACAATTTATTTAGGGTATTCCTATATAAACACCCCTTTTACAAACGACAAGATAAACGACACGAATTAAAGAAAAACTTAAGGTTAGAGGAAAATGCAAGTCTTGAGAATTGTATTTCCTTTTTTGAGGCGGTGCGTGAGCAAGATAAGGCAGAAGAACGTAATAGTGCTGAAATTCTCATAGACCTCCGAAATTATTCATACGGCCCTTTACATACTTATCTCAAAAGGAAAAATATTCGTAAATTATACAAATTTACGTATAATGATATGATAAGCTCACATGAATGGTTTACGTCATACTACAATCAGCATAAAATTCTTTCTAAAAAAGACATTCAAAAAAAGTTCAACAATAATGGGGAGGCTATTTATCGTTATATTTGGGTGGCTTTGGATCTTTTCGATGGTATCTGGCTGGAAAAATCAAATGTTTTAATTTTTAAACCTGAAGACTTTACTAAATACGATCTAGAATATTTAAAAAAGATTATAATTGAAAAAATTCTCCCCGAAGAAGCTGGAAAGTTAGGACACTGGTTAATAAAATTTAATTATTCTTATCTTGCATTGATCGCCTTTCAAAAAGGTGGGGAGGAAAAACAGGTTATAGAGCTTGGAAAGGAACTTAATGCTATCGATGAGACTTTAATATTATGTCATACGACAAATGATCCACAAGTCTTACAAAAAATCGTTGATTCTTTTCTAAGTCAGACAAACATTTTAAAAAGTTGTGCACGAAGAGCAGAAGAATTAGATGAGATTATTCTCGCAAAAAATTTCTATTATAAACTAGGAAGAGCTTTGATTTTGCGAAAAGAATATGCTTCAGCTGAGAAAGCATTTTTATCAGCAAAAAAGCCCGATGAAGCATTTAGAACGTATATGAATATAAATAAGCTTAATGAATCTTATCGAATAGCAATTGAGCACTCGTTGGAAAAGGAAGCGAATGAGGTTGTAGGCCAGTTAATTATAAATATGCATAATCAAGGTCAATATCAAAAAGAATATGATTTTCTGACAAACACAAAAAAGCTATTCAAAATTCGGAGTATGATATTAATTCCTCATCTGATTAAACAATTAGATGGTTTGCAATTGTACCTTGATACACTTCGAGCAATAGAATCCAAAAGATTTCATGAGGCAAAGTTATCTTTACTAAAATTAAATAAAGAGCACTCTGAAATTATCCCTCAAATTACTATGCTTTCTCTGTTTGGTCAGACATCAGAAAACCTTTATGAATATCAGAATGCATTCAAATACTATCAAAAGTTAGCTGAGATCGTACCCAAGGATCAAAAAGAGGAGATTCTCCAAAAAGCGGTTATTATGGCTCAAAAGTACGAAAAGAGCTTGAAGAATAAGTTTTTCTGTCAAATTGACGCATCTTATCATTCAGTAAATAATCCTCATTATCAATGTGATAAATGCCTTCGTTTTGTCTGTATCGAGTGTGTTGAAGAAATGATTACATCTGGTTTTTCTTTGTGTCCAATGTGTAATGGAAATTTAAAGCCAATGAGTAGCGCAGAATCTCTTAATGTTTTTCCTCAAATGGTAACGTTCACTCCTGAAAGACAAATAATTAACCTTTCAACATTAGAAATTCGATATAAAGACGAAACACGTCCACTTGAATATCTAGTAGAAAAATTCTATGTTAGACAACCGACAATACCCTTTGATTTACTGGAAGTCATTGAAAAAACATATATTTCAGAATATTGTAGGATCAATGAATTTAAAAAAATCTCTGAAGAAGAGAAAAATAACCAGTTAAATAGATTAAGGTATTATTTGAATGCTATTCGAACTCAATACTGGAAGTCTGACCCAAAAATCGCCTGAACCAGGTTTTTCATTAAGAATGACATAAAATCTTAGGGGGCGATTGAGGTCTTCATTTTCTTTTAAAAGCTTAATGACTTCATCTGACTTCATCTCTCTCTTCTCTACGTTTAACTCAATATTAATGCAATAACCGCTGTACCAAATGCCATTAGATTAATGACAATAAATACTAGAAGCTTTTTTCCTGTTCTTTGCTGGATCTTTCTAAGATTATTAAGCTTTGATGATTGTTGTGTCTAATAACTAAAAAATTCGTTTGAGAGCTGTTCTATTTCGAATTCGATTTGATTGAATTCTCACGAATCTATTACTTTTCAGTCAAGACGATTTTCATTTGAGATGATGAAGACTTTATTAAAGATAAACATGATAATAATAGCAATAAAGGATGATTTATCATAAGGTATTCTAATGATACATTTATAATTGGGATTGATCTGTTTACAGCAGCTCAATAGTTATGATAATTTTTTTGGATTAATAAACGATCTATTTTAATGTCCCACTCATCTGGTTCCCATTCAGTACCATATCCAATTAATCCTACGCAACCGAATTTCCCTGATGGGAAATCCTTGAGAATTTTCCTTAACGGTGGCACTGCGAGAAAGTTTAAATCTAGATTTAAGATACCTATTGTATGGAGATGTCCTATTCCAACGAGATCTTGTGGCCTCATCAAAACTTTTTTCTCGGACGCATTTTCCTCACCTAAATCCGATATTTGTTTGTGATAATTGATCTTACTTCGAATAGCCAGAATATCTTTTTCTGTCAACGTTTTCTTACCCATCCAGGGTTCAAGGCC
>JAEOTI010000743.1 GCA_016839955.1 Candidatus Hodarchaeota archaeon
ATAGCCCCACATTTTATACAAGTATTTTCCTTATCCTGAGACAAGAAACAATTCAAACATTGTTGATAAGCACAATTTAAGCATTGAACATTCTCAGAAGGAGGATAAACCATCTTTATGTCTTCATTCACACACATAAAGGAGAAATGATCTGTAATCTGTAAAAATCCATTTTTATTCCTTAAAAAGAAATTAGACTCTTTTAAAATACCAGAAATGATCTGAACTAATGTTGAATAAGGGACCACATATTCTTTAGCTATTTTTTTTATATTAATCCCACTTTGAAACTCTTGAACAAAGTTTTGGACGTCAACCACGTCCGTATGTATTTTAATTTGTGGAACCAAAGATGAGAGAACGTGAAAAAGATCACGAGTTGCATCTGGTAATAATTTGAATCGTTCAATAAAGTAATCAAGTGGAAACTGCTTGTACGTCAATAAGAGCTTAAACACTGATTCTAAATACTCTATTGGACTGTAAATAATATTGAGTTGAGAATTAATACGAAATGCACTCTTTGTTATCATATAAAACTTATCTTCTTCTATAATTGACTGCACTTCTTCTGGCTTAAGCCCAAAGACCTCTGCAACTTCGAGAAGTTCCACAAATCCGTTTTTAGATACTTTATTTTGACAGAATTTCCCAAGGAGTCTTACTGCTTTCTCATTCCCTCCGAGTAAATCAATATGTAGGTTAGTAGTCTCGTAAATTATACCCTCTTCACTTAAAAAACCTCGAAAAAGCCCATCATTTGCTAACCAGTCTAGAGTTTGAATTAAATCTGAATCAATCCAGTTTAGTTCTTTGGTTACCTCATGAAAATTTCGTAAATGTACCCCTCGTTCTAAATCTAAAATTACTTTTTTAGCTCCTTTCTTAGTAAAAAAAATCTGATTGCTTGTATTCCAAAAACCTTCAACTTGTTTTGCCTCTAAGATAGAATGTACTATTTTTTCAAGGATTTGTTGAGAAATTGAAAGGTTCTGAACAATTTTTGAAAGAGAAAGGCGACCCCGATCAACGTTCTGCTCAATTTCATTTAGAACTGCCTTATCTGACACATAAAACATCCCATCAGTTGTTAAATTTCCATTAAGATCTCCATTCGATATCCAATTTTGAATATGGTTTTGAATCGTTTCTAATTCTTTAATGGGATCATCAATATATATTTCAAGAGGTGTGATTCCTTCTGATAGGTAAAGTTGATTTTTAACTCTTTCAAATTGTTCTCCTAGGTTAACTTTACGTTTTTTGAACGGATTCATAGAAAACATCTCAAGGAAACTCCTGATTTCAATCGGGAGAGGAATTGAGGAATCCTTAAATACTGGGAAGCGGGAATATTTTGTGATGTTCCCCGTATCCACCTTTCGAGCGAAAGGGAAGGCACTCTGCTAGACGTTAGTAGAGAGAGACGGTTGAAGTGATACGATCTGGCAACATCCTCAGAGAAAAACCTATCGCTTAGTGGTATATCTGCTTTGCGGGGGCAGGCTGTCAATCTGCCTATTGTAGCGTGCGGTTCTCGCATAGTTACAAGCTCCTGAATTCATTCGGGAGTAATTGACCTTTTCTTACACACTAGAACGACTTTTTCCATCGATAATAAGTTTGAAAATCAACAACTTGTTCTAACAAGACAATTCATTTATTTGATATATTCTTTGAATATATAGTAAAATACTTGATTATAATGGTTTTGAACTCCAAGCATTTGCTTTTGCTCTTGAATCATTGGGGCTAGGTTTGTGTTAAGAAAAAAAGGAAAATGGAATCAAAAGAAAGTCGATCTTTTAAAGGATTCAGACAAACCTGTTATTTTATCAGAAATGGTGAACCCTAAGAAAATCGGAGAACTAACGGAAGAAATTTCACAGGCCTTTCAGGAAAAAATCCTTAATGGATCCATCTCACGCTCTCGGACAAATTTTATTCCTAAAAGAATCGTAGAGAAGTTTATTCGAGATCAACTGAAAATTGGATTTATTGATATAATTCCTATCATTAAAAAATTTGACATTTCTGCTCAAGAGATTGATCCAATTATTGAAGAAGTAACCAAAGGATTAGAAGGCTTTTGGGACTTCAAAAGACGAAGATGGTTCAGTTTTCAAAATGCTAAACAACA
>JAEOTI010000744.1 GCA_016839955.1 Candidatus Hodarchaeota archaeon
ACGTGTAATATACCTCATAGAATTCAGAATTTTTGGAGAATCAACTGCTTTATTTCGAACTAAATTCCAAAGTTTTCCGTTTGAAATAGCCCATCTACAACGTTGTAATTGGTGTTCAGTAATTATAATATTATGATTGAGTAGTTTTTTTTCCCCGTTAAGATTCTTACAAGCATGACAAAAGCATGGGGCTTTCAATTCGGTAGAATCAAAGGTAGATCCATCTGGAAAAATATAATGACCTTTGATTGATGCAAGAACTGCAAATGATACGTCAAATAGATCTACTCCAAGGTAAGAAAGTAATGGAAAATAATTAGGAGGTATTTTTGAAGCATATAGTAAATGTTGGGCTGGTACTTTCTCCCTTATATCAATTAGGTCGTAAACCAATTTTTTTGGATTCTTGAGATTGTTAGCGACATCGATTATATTGTAAATCAGGGAATGATTTGATTTTATTAGATGTGAAACAGGTATACCTATATCTAATGAAATTGCTAGTGCAAGTGGAGTAGTCTCCTTGAGAGATTCGTGTGTATCGAGTAAAAGATGGGAATATGGGTCATCATCAACAGACACTTGAGCACTGTCTTGTGGTAACTGTATGAAACCATCTTGATTGTTTTCTAAGTGAATCTCTTGATTGACGTCATGGATGTCACTCGAGGGTTCAATACCATAAAACTGCCATGAAGGGAGTATTCTAAGTGGGATGTTGATTATTTCCTTAATATTGATTTTATTCGAATCATTTTTTGGAATATAATCAAGAGGAGCCATACATTTTGCAACAAAACTAGGTGTTTCAACATTCTGATTAGAAAAACTGAGTTTTCCTAAACGTCCTAAACCATCTTGCGAAAATACTTCAAAAACGGAATTCTGTTTCAGTTTTTATTCCATCCCCTCGATTATCACGATTTCAAAAGGTATATTAGATATCATTGTGTTTGGACCGGTGCTTGATATGTAACAAGGTCTACAGGTGTAAGCTCTTGTCGACAGACGGGACAGGTTCCTTTGATCTTAATCCATTCCGCCAAGTGCTCCTGATGTCCTCCACGAAGGCATTGAGGGCAAAAGGATAGTTTTCGATCAATATCTCCTACAACTGGTTTCATACAAACAACACATTTTTCATTCTCAAGATCTGCTGGGAGTGTTTCGAGAGCAACACTCAAAGCTTGCAGTTCTTGTTGAACTGTTTCGTCATCTTCTCCTTCTGCTATTCTTTCTCGCATAGACAACAATCGGGTTCTAAGAAAATTCCTTCTCCCATCAGTGAGTTTTATCCCTGAAATCTTCTCGCGGTCTTCAAGGTTCGCTAAATAGTTATCAATACGGTCAGTTGTGTCTTTTCTTGTCTCTTGAATTTTCTTCTTCATACGGTCAATCCAAGATGGTTTTTCATCAGCTATTAATGGGAGTTCAGTTCTAACAGGTGATGGAGTTGGTTCTTCTAAATTTGATGACCGTGAACGGGTACCACATTTATGACAAAATTGACTTCTTTCCCTTAAGGTGGTCCCACACTTAAAACAAAACTTCGCCATCGACTTCGTCGTCCAAGCGTATCATTAATAGGAAGATTTTCAATATTGTTCAAAATATTTTTCCTTGATTGGTCAATTAATATTTCAATATTAAAAATAAATCCGGGAAATCAGTCAAAATTGACATCTAAAAAGGAATAACCAAGAATTAGAGGAATTCAACTTAAAACTTAGAATCAGTAAGACGGATTAGCAGGAGGAGCTCCAGTTTCTTGAATTCTGGAATTCAAATTCTCTTCAAGGTAAATAATTTCTTCAAGAAGGTCCTCTAGGCGACTCACTTCAATATAAGGTTCGGCTGCCCATATTGTCATTAATAATGAATAAACAGCGGGTTGAAGGGGTTTACTTGACATCTCGTGTACAATGGTTTGTCTAACTTGAAGTTCCGTGGAGTACATATCAACAATTTCAGTAGTAAATTCTTCTGCTTGTTCAACTAAACGCCAATCAGCACTCTCAGGTTCAAAGAAATAGCGAGCCATATCTTTAAGATTGAACACTAATTGTTTACGAAGGTCATCAAATTCTTTGACAATTGCAGAAAGGAGATCAACGGATCTCTTCATTTCAGGGATTTTCTTTCCAATATGTTCAACTAGTTTTGCTGTTAGCCTCTCTTCAATTTGATCGAATCTGGAAATGTCTTTAGCGTATAAACTCTTGTTCGCTGCAAGAACCAACTTTGAAACAAGACCCATAATGGTGTTAACCGTGGTAAGTGATCGTTGTTGAACCCTTTGCCATTTCTCAATGGCTTCACGCACCTTTTTTTGGTACTGGTTGATATCTAACGGCAAAGGGGTCGTCCTCCATTCTGAGTAAAGCGATAAAATCTTCTATACAATAATATATATTCCTCATGTTTAAGAACTATTCTAATAAGGTTGCTCGGACATTTTTCAATATGGGTACCACACAGAAACCTTTTCCACTAAATATCAGGTCATTCTACCCTCATCTATTCAGCAACGGAATTCTGTTCTTAGTTCATGGTAACTCGACCATGACTCAAGTCTTCTAGCTTTCCTGCTAGAAAATCCTGCACGACGAAATTTACGAAAGGTGGTAAGTGATTTTTTAAGAATAAACACCCAACAGTCAATTTTTTTGATAGTCTTTTGAGATTTTGATTTTTATTGGTATATTGGTAAATTTTCCATACATTATTAATCATATTATTGATGTGGTATCTGTGTCTTCTCAAGTCAATTTATCTCGACATTTTGTTCTTGGTTCACTGTATCTCGACCGTGACGAAGAACTGCAGTATTTTAATACTGATCTTCCCTTATTGGATAAACATTATCAGTTTGTCTCAAAAGTTGGGAGTTAATAAACCAATTAACTGCTTATCAAATATCTTGTTGACAAGTTGGACACGTTCCTCAAAATCTCATTCCATTACTTGGGCAGAAAAAAGTATTTTGAAAATCAATGAGGAACTCACGGGTTGAACTATTAGTACTTTAACTCCTACCCTTCTTCTGTTTCCTCAAACACTTCACCAATAATCTCATTGCGTAACTCATCGACTACATCAAAAGACTGCTTAAGGATTTGTGATACGAGGTCTTGGAGTTTCTGTTTTGCTTCACTCGTAACAATTCGTGCTACTCTTTCTCCTAAAATGAGTTTTTTAACCGCAGTCATATCATCGGAGTAATATTCACTAATGGTATCACTCACTCTTGTTTCCGTCGACTCTTGGATCTGCTTAATGATTCCATCGAGTTTCTCCTTAACAATTATCTCTTCTAAACTTTGTTGAAGCTCTTCTTCGATTTCATCCATCACTTCATCAAAAATCGTTTTAGCTATACCAGTTAATTCTGTCATAATAATCCACTTTACATGGAAAACCAATTATATTATTTCTTTTTTTTCCAAATTAATTAGACCTTCAAAATCTCCTGCTTCTTTTTAATCCTCCATTAATTAAAAATTAAGGAAATTTGATTAGCAGACATGAAGAGTCCTATTCTAAATATGAGTGTGGTCAAAGTTGGTTGCTGTAAGGGTGAAATCAGTTATTTATGACTGTAATAATACTGATTGTCATTATTATTGGGTTAATGTCCAGACTGGAGACGAAAAGTGTGATCGGCAGCGGTATGTTCATCTTCGTATTAGTGTTGACGATAAAATCCAGATAAAATGTTCAGAATACAAGCCAAGGGATATGTCCAAAGAAAAAATTTGGTAATTGATCATTTAAACAATTTTTTTGTGAAGCATTTATAATCTGTAAACATACATAATATTGTGATGCGTGTGGAAGTAGCTTCGGTCAGATTGACGGATCAAGAGAACGAATTCATAGAACGGTTAATAGCGACCGGAAAATACAAATCAACCTGAAAGCGGAGCAATCTCTAATCTATCGAATAGTAAAAGGTAATTTGATTATTGAAAACTCAAACCTAAAAAAATCAAGATTCATTTATTTCAGCTAAAACTGTATTATACAATTTCACTGAGATTCTATACGATGTTTGCTCACATAAAGCCTTAAATGAATTTAAAAAATCCTTTTTTGAAATAATTTCTTGTTTCACAGCTAATAACAGAACTCCCACTGTTCCAATTACCTTTAAATTTAAACTAATCGCTACTTGTCTTGCCAAATAATCATCTAAGATAACTTTTTGTTCAATTTTCGGTGTTTCTAGTGCAAGAGCTATAATACTAGCTTCTCCTTCATGGATAGAGTCTGTAGCTAATAAAGACTTCATAATAGCAGTTTTTCTCACGTCTTTAATTAGTAGCCAATCCTCTAGAGCTTGTTCTATTACAACTAGTTCAGGAGCGTCCTTTTTCTTTTTAATCTCATTTACTACTAGGTTTGATGTGATTGTCTCTGAAAATAATTCTTTTAATAAAGTAATTTTTCCAATCTGCCCTAAATATATCAATGGAGATGCATTAACATATGCTTTTACCCTTGTTTTCGAATCCACTCGATATCCTCCAAAATTGTTCTCTCGTCTATTGTTGAGATTGAATAAGTCTGGGCAATCTCCATAAACTCTGTCAAGGAAATTCCAGCAATGCTTGCAGCTTTCCATAAAGAAATTCGTCGTTTTTTAAATTCCTCAAGAGAATATTCCGTCAGATCTTTAGCCATAGCTTTTTCTATTAAATTTCGGAGATAACTAGAACGATCTTGGATGTGTTTTAGTTTCATTAGAAAATTTAATTTTTTGTCCAGATCACTATCAATTCGTAAGGATAATGTCTTCATAGTATTTCACGTATACTAGGTAATATCTAGCATATAACTCTTACTCTAATATAAATAGGTCTAAAGCCATGTAAGTAAAATATTAAGCGATGTAATGCTAAAAATTGGCTTTATCAGATATTATTGACAAAATGTTCAGTATAGGCGTGAAATAACAATCAATAAGTTAAAAGTGCTTGAAAGATTTCAAAAATGGTTCCCATTTTCTTGGAATTTACCATAAACTGAACTAGGGCAGAAAATATTTGATAACAGTCGTAATAAACTTGGTGTATCTTGGATCCTCAATAAAAGCTTTTTTAGAATTCGCTATTCTTGATTATTCTTGGAAAAATCTTCCCTGGAGTAGAAAATTTATCACTTACTGAAAAAATTCTCATAGAGTGACTGGGGACCACACCCGCAGAAGTACCAAGTCACTCTACTTGACTGGCTTTGCATATTAAGAAATTGACATACGCATATTGATTTCGGCAGGAGTAATGACAGTTGGCAGGTTTTCTTTTCTAACAGGCTTTCGAAATAGAAATCGTTTGCTGTAAAAGTTTTGCGAAATGTTGTTGTCTGGGGAAACTATTTCTACACCACGAAATGGAGCTTCAACATCTTCGCTAATTAAATCCATGGTGTTTGAAATCAATTCTGCAACTTCGATTGGTTCTAGCCCAGCTTCAACTACGACAATTCGACCTTGGGCAATGTGCCTAAGGATGAGATTACACTTTTCTTCCATTGTCAGTCGTTCTGTGGTTGCTTTTCGTAAAAAATCGAGTTCTAAGCACATTATGATCTCACCTCACGAAGCAGAATTTGCTATTTCTTTATAAAGTCGATCTACATTAGTACCAGTTAATGCAGAAATTGGAATGACGGGATTTTCTGAAAAGGTCTCACGAATTAATTTTAAACCTTCTTCTGAACCGTTTAAATCCTGTTTATTTGCTGCAACAATTACTGGAATGTTCCTTGCTTCAAGGTTTCCAAGAATTGTCCAATTTACTTGATTAAATGGTTGTTGAATAGCATCTACTACGAGCACTGCTGCATCAATAGAATCCAAGCTTTTAATTGCATGAACAACTCCACGTGTGGCTTCTTTTGCACGTTCAATTGCTTCTTTTCTCGACAGACCATGTTCTAGAAAGGTTTCATAATTTACTGTTGAAGTAATTCCAGGTGTATCGAGTAACGTGAGGTCAACAGTACTTCCGTTGGCTTTAAAATTGCAATTCTCTAAACGGCAAACTTCGCGCGTTTCATGTGGGACTGGTGAAGCAGTTCCAAGATCTCTACCAGCAAAATCTTGACCAATTCTGTTTGCTAGGGTAGTTTTTCCTGCGTTAACTTCACCAATTATGCCTAAAATTAATTTTTTCGCTTTTTTCTTCCGAAGGATGGAAAGAAGGTCCATATTATAATCCCAAACCACTTTTTAGTTTAATGTCGGAAGAATGTACTTTAAGCCCAAATGATTGCTAAATACTACCCTCGTAATATGTTCATTTTCAGGTAACTTTTTCCCAAAATTATCCAGGGTAAGTGAATGTCAGAT
>JAEOTI010000107.1 GCA_016839955.1 Candidatus Hodarchaeota archaeon
CCAGGGATTGTCGATTGAGCTTTAGCTTCCGTTGGTATTAGGAGTAGATCACGTATTTCACCTGAAGGACCATAACCAAGGCCAGAGACACCATACAGATGATGTCCGTCCCAAATTCGTTTCACAGTCATCTGACTGTAGGTTATAGTGCCTGTTTTATCAGAACAAAGGACACTAACGCGGCCCAACGACTCAACTGCTGCTAAATTTCGAATTAGAACACGATGTTGAGCCATTGCTAATACGCCTGTAAGGAGAACAAGTGTCGTTAGTAATGGGATATTGATAGGCATCACCGACATCGAAGAAATCACAATTGCAGCTAGCCTTTCTGCAACGAGACTCTGATCTCCAAGATCATCATCATTAATCAGGTGAATTCCACGATATATTGCTTGAATTACGAAAAAGATCATTACTCCTATTGCAAGATATTTTCCCAGAACATTGACTTTCTTCCGTAGGGGGATTTCACTAGTACTTAATTCCCCTAAGGATGTTGATATTTGACCAAGCTCTGTTTTTGCCCCAGTATGGACGACAACAGCTTTAGCAGTTCCTATTTCAACATAACTGCCATTATAGATCATATTTTCCCTTTCACTAATAAGTGCGTTTTCGTCTAAGCCCACCTTTCCATCTTCAGCCTTCATAATAGGAACGCTTTCCCCAGTTAAGGAGGATTCATTTACCAAAAAATTACCAGAGGTAATTATTCGTGCATCAGCTGGAATTCTGTCTCCTTGTTGTAAATTAATGAGATCTCCAGGTACTAGTTGGTCAGCAGGGATTTCCGTTATTTCCCCATTTCGAATAACTGTTGATGATGGAGCTGAAAGCTTTTGAAGGGCATCTATCTTTTTCTGAGCCCTGGCTTGTTGAACAATGGCAATTGCAAAGTTAAAGGCAACAATGGCTAACCACAGACCCGCTTGTGGCAAAACAGTTGGATCATACAGACTAAGAATCAGTAAGACTCCAGTCATCACTAAATATGTAGTTATTAACCAATCAAATAGAGGTGCCAAATAGACATCCCAGATTGATCCTTTGATAACTGGAATACTGTTTGGTCCATAGTCAATTATCCTTTTATCTGCTTCCTCTTGTGTTAATCCACTCTTAGGATCTATTTGGAGGGTTTCAAATAATGTTTCGAGGTCTTCTGCATGACCTAGAAGCGCTGGTGTGGTTGCCATGTTCTAACTGCACTCCAATGATTTTTCAAGTTCTAAGTCAAGGCTATCGAATAGTCTACCTATAATAGTTACTCATTTTATTGAAAATTATTCCTGTCTAACCACCAGAAATATTGACTGAGTTTTGGGACAGGAGACCATATACTCCCTGAGAGAGAAACCGTTCTACAATAAAATCTTATAAGAAAAAAGCTATCATATTCTTTCATATTTTTACAGATTTTTCTTTAAACTAATTTTTCAATCGAATACTTACTCGGTTTATCCAATGATAGTTTAATTTCCTTGACAGTTATTGTCATAAAAAAACAAAGATAATTATTAGAGAAAAAGAGGTCTTTTTTCACTATATCTTGCGTATTACAGTTTTATAGAGAGCTGTTATCGTATTCCAATCTTGTTGCATTATATTCTTCCGAGCTTGTCTTCCTAAGGTCATTGCAAGTTCCGGATTCCGTTTTATCCGAAGAATAGCTTCTGCATATGCCTTTGGGCTCTTTTTTGTACATAAATAATGAACTTCATTTTGTGCTATTTCTTGAGTCATTCCACATAAACTGACTACTGGTTTTCCTGAGGCAAAATACTGATAGAGTTTTGTCCCCAGAAGGTTGATTGGATTTAAACAAACATTAGCTCTTTTTATAATCTTAGGTAATTCGTCGTAAGGTTTTTTCCCAAAAAATTTTACTCGTTCTTGGATTCCATAATTCTTTACTAATTGTTCTAACAAATTTCTTTGTGGACCATCGCCAACAAGCCAAAGTACAACATCATCAGGTAAAAACTTCATTGTTTTAATAAGCATGTCTGTATTATAATCTGCTCTTATTTTTCCTTGGTAATAAAGAACAAATGGATCGGTTGGTGGTTCGGAGCTAGGTTGAAAATGAGTTGTATCTACTCCAACACGAATTAATCGAAGCTGGGAATCCGAAATTAGATTTGAATATCTTTGAAATATATAATTAGTTGTACAGATAACAAATCGGGTTTTTGGAACAAAAAATCGTTTTATGAATTTAAAATATAGCTTTTTTACCTTTCTACGGTAAATTGTTCCTTCATAATCATCCACTGCAACAAAAACGGTAGGTTTTCTTGTTAACAAAACGAATGGTAATAATTGAGGTACAAAGCAAATGATTTTAGATGCATTTTTTGCTGTTTTCCGAAAATGAAGATAGTTAAATATTAATCCAAATAGAAAATCTAAGTAATAAAATCCTAGGTTTTTTGCTCGAAAATAAAATATGGGGATTTGCAGCCTTCTTGCCATTTGATCAGGGAGACGTTCCTTAAAATGCATACGTGAATCTCTAGGTACTGAAGAAACTGCGAGAAGCATTAATTATCATCCAATTAAAATTCGTTTTTTCTCTCAAAAATTATTTCTTCTCAAAGTCACTGTCTTAACCAAAAATCAGTTCAGATCAATCGCACCGAAAACTGAAAAACAGGATTTTTTTTAGACTCATTAGTTATCAGAAGGATGTTAGTATTATGGCTATATATAAACTGGGTGAAGACCGAATTCCAGTTATTGGAAAAGATACTCACGCTTTTGAAACCGCTACCATAATTGGATCAGTCAATATTGGGGAAAAATGTTACATTGGGCCTGGAGCCGCCATTAAGGGAGATTATGGAAAAATTAAAATTGGAAATCGCACTTCAATTCAAGAAAATGTTGTAATCCATGCTCGACCAGATGAACAAACAATTGTA
>JAEOTI010000745.1 GCA_016839955.1 Candidatus Hodarchaeota archaeon
GGAAAGACTAGTTTAATATCTACCTTTCAGGGAGCTCAACCAAAAACTGCATATCACCCAACTGTCTCAGTAAAAACCTCGGAAGCTTTTGTTAACAATATAAGATTGCAATTTTGGGATTTAGGAGGCCAAAAAAGCCTACGGGAACTTTGGTGGAGTTTTGCAGTAGGATCTGTTGGTTTTATTTATGTTGTTGACTCTGCGGATATGAATCGCTTTCAAGAATCAAAATCAGCTTTTAAACAAGCCCTTGACCTTCTTGATCTTCCATATATAGTGGTTGCTAATAAACAAGACCTTTTTGATTCAAAAACATCTAGTGAGCTCGCAGAATTGCTGGAAATTTCACGAAATAACATTTATGAGACTTCTTGCTTACTTCAAAGAGGTATTCAGGAACTACTCGATGGAATTGTTCGAATATTTTTGCACAAAGAAACTACAATTGTTTCTACTCTCAGTTTCTCCTTACCACAAAGATTATCTGCTTTATATGAAGTATGTCTTTCAAGTTTTTCCCGTAAAACCAAGAATAAAGCATTAGAAGCTCTTCTAAAAGGTACAAGAGATATTTTAGGATTTACAAATAGTATAATTTTCATCATTACTGAAAATGGCTTATTAAAACCACAAATCATTGAAGGAAACGATTCTACTAGTATTCACGACTCTTTGAACCAAACTAAATTAGAACCCTTCTCTGGAGTTATTGGGGATGTTCTCAAAACAGGAATGGGATTAATAGTAGATGAAACAAAGAAACATGTATATGAGAACATTGTCTCAGGAGTTGAAGATTTATTGCAGGCACAAATTCTTTTACCTATTGTAAATCTTCAATCAAGAAAAATTATAGGCATATTACATGTGAGCTCAAAGGACAAGAGGACATTTTCGTCAGAACATCAGACAGCATTAGAAATAGTTGCAAGAACAATATTCAGAATAAATGAAGCTTATTCAGATAATTAGAATTTATCATAACACGAAAATTCATAGGTTGAGAGAGAATTTGATAAGAGACATTCTAGTGATTCATAAAAAGAGTAAAAATGAATATGAGATCCTTCTTAGACTGCATTTCATTGGAAAAAGGACAGATATTGCTCTTCTAAAACCTTCACTTAATTTACTGTTTGCCACAGAGGAATCCGGGATTTTTACACACTGTTCAGTAAGTGGAAATGCCCTATATACGTTGTCTCATAATTCTTTCAATGTAGTTTGTTTAGCAGATCCAATAGATAAACAAGAAAAGATAGAAAGCTTGTTAAAAGAAGTTCTAACTCTCATTGAATCAAAAGATGTGCAAGCAGTTAAAAATGAAAAAGAAAGGTTACAATCAGAGATATCTCCTTTAGTTATGAAAGATTCATCCTCATTAATGGCACAAGAATTAGTTCGTGAAATAGCTGAAACAGATGAAGGACAACGGTTCACAAAGATCGTATTAGTGGGTCTCTCAGAAGCAGGAAAAACTTCTTTATACAAAACATTTTTTGAAAAAGCATCTCCGGAATCCCTAAGTGGATTACAACCTACTATCCTTAGGTCAACACACCATCAAAACGTTATGGTTGCCAAAGACCGTTTAACACTTGTTGATTTAGGAGGGCAATCAGAATTTCTCCCGCTTCATTTACAAGAAAAAGAAATTTTTACTCAAGCAAATGCTTTAATTTTTGTTGTAGATCTGCAAAACCCTTCAAGATTTGAAGAAGCAGGTAGATTTTTCTCACAAGTAGTTGAGACGCTTGATTTGGATCAGAAACCTTCTTGTTCCTTACTACTTCATAAAAGTGATCCAGAAATTAGATATAAACTCTACCCAAAACTAAAATCCGTGATAAAAACTGTAGGAACCGTGTTAAAACCACTTGAACCGACCTATTTCTTCACCTCAGTATTTGAACGAGATAGCATCGATCAAGCATTTTCAAATACACTTTTCCGAGCACTTCCACTAGATGTCCTAGAACAAACATTTACTTCTGAAATTCTCCTCACAGCATTCAAAAAAATTATCCCAATGTATGAGAAAACAATTATGAATAAGGGTTTTTCGGAAAAGGAAGTTAATCAGACTTTAAAAGAAATGTCAACCCAAATTGGAAGTCAATTAGCGAAAAATTTGGTTTATAGGTGGTATCAGTCTTTTTCAAAAGGAATAGATCTACCTATTGCCAAACACAAACCGTTAGTGAAGGTTGAATATGAGAGTGTAGTACGGTTAGAACTTCGGTGCCCAATATCTGAAGCAAGACGAAAACCAGTCTACTGTTGGGTTACTCACGGAATATTTGAAGGTGTTGCAAAAATGCTTGGATTGGGGGCTGTAGAACGAATTAGAACAATGGCACAAGATAACGCTCCCTTTTGCTTGTTTTTTGCGAAGTATAAAAATAATTAACCAAATATTTTTAATGAGATAACATCGTGAAATTCAATTGATAAAATTTAGGTGGAAAGAAAATTGGATAAAATTGATGAAAAGCTAAAGAAAGAATTGCTAGAAAAGATATCCAAAGGATTAGAACCTATTGAAGTAAAATTTGACAAAAATATTCAAGAACAAATTCAAAAGGAAATTACAGGTAATATCCTTCAAAAAATGACTTTTAAGGAAGAATTCAAGAAAGAACTAACTCAGAAATTCGCTGCTGGATTAGATCATTCAAGAATTGAAGAAGATCTTCAAAGACACATTAAAGAAGAACTTGCTGCAAATATCATTACAAAACTAAGTGATAAGGAACAATTCAAAGAAGAATTAAGTGATAAGATCAATGAGGGGTTAGATCAAGTAGAAGCATCTATTACTACTCACCTTCATCAGCAGTTAATGAATGAAATATCTCTGAAAATAGTAGAGAAGTTATCATATAAGGAAGAACTCATGAGAGAACTAGCAGCTAAAGTAACAGAAGGTTTGGAACAAGTTGAAACCAAATTTGAAAAAACGCTCCGTGGGCAACTCAAAGATGAATTACTCGAGAAAGTCTCAGAAGGACTTAATCCAGTTTGAATTTTAATGGCTATTCTTTATTTAATAATGGATGAGTATGTAGAAGGATGGCAAAATTTATCCACAGGGGAAATTATATTAGTTATAACGGATAAAGGACTTAAACAGAATTTTATTCTAACTCCTGAAGAGCCTATTAAGAGTTGAGACCTAGAATGATCCATGGAGTCGCAATAGCTAAGAAAAAAGGGAAGAATA
>JAEOTI010000746.1 GCA_016839955.1 Candidatus Hodarchaeota archaeon
CAACGTACGATGGTTAAACTTGAGATGGGAATTTCTTTCAGCCATAAGCAGAAATTCGTCATCCCATTGATGAGTATCTATTAATCTGACTTTATTGAGATTAACATGGGATTGATTACTAATTTGAATGAGGTTTTGTTCTTTTAAATAGGAAATCCTGTCGCCTTCTAAGATTCTGAGATATTCTGGTGTCTGTTTTACGAGACATTCAAAAGAGTCATAAAGTGGATCAAAAGTTCTGTCTTTTTCTAGAAATTGTGAGGAATCTTTTGGAAGAGATGTTTCTGCAAGTCCAAATAAATACGGATCAATTAGTCTCATATCATGTCCGATTGTGTGTTGTTTTGTGAGTTGATAGAGAAAAATACCCTGATTTGCCTTCTTCCGTGATAGATAAGAGTATTTAGACTCACATGTACATTTAATACTAGAAGAAGGGGTGGGTAGTTCAGATATTGGTTTTAAGCAATACACACAAGTTGGGCTGTTGAGATTGTGGTGAAAGAGAGAAACTTGATATGATTTCAAGGGCCGCCAGAACCTACAAGCGACCTTGTTTGAAAAAATTGGTTGGATTCTTTCTCTAAATAGGCTGTCAATGTCATCAGAGGGGGAATATTTTCCAAGAATGTCGAAGAATTCTAGGCGTCTAAAGAATAGACAGTCTTTTTTCTTTTTGGTCTCAAAATACTTGCACGAACCACATACTTTATGCAAGTACTTCGTCCAGTGACGAAGAGAAGGAGAGAAATCTTTTATATCAGGCCTAAAGATTAATACAAGCTTTTTTCTCCCTGGTTGTTCTCTTAAATAATGAATTTTAAGATGTCTTCGAATATAATGAAAGAGGTTTAGTATTTGATCTTTTAAATTTCCTGGACGGTTCAAACGTGATAAATAAGCGAGTTTTCGTTGAGAAGAACTGGTTTGATAGTACTTAGACTTTCTGAACTTAATAGTCATAAGCCATGATACAGTACGAATATAATTTGAAACTGTAATAGGACTTTGTTTTGTAGATAGGCCCCCCCTTTTTGCTAACTCAGCATATGAACGAACATCATAATAAGGAATGGTATAGAGGTGTTCTCCAAGGTCAATTTTGATGTCTAGATTAGTTAACCAATTATAGATATCTTCAAGGACTTTTCTTATGACCCGTCCTCGGACAATTGTTTTTGTTTGAATAACAGGTATTTCGATACTTTTGACCTGAAGCGTGTCTGGTAAAAAAGGTGTTTCTCTCGATGCCAATCGTTCGCGGAGTATAGCACGTTTTGCCTCTTCTACCGTCTGATCTGCTTGATGATTGAGTTCTTCAGGTAGCTCTTCTTCCCACTCAAAAGAATGTTGAACAACTTTAAGGAAAGCTTGATAGTCAGGAGCCGAATACCCCTTTTCTTTCATTTCTTGCATATACCATTTTCCACAGGCAATATATAATTCAAAAAACTGGTTATGTGTGATTCTACTTGATTGAGATCGTTTTAGAACCTTAGGAACCTCTTGAGAAATCCAATTTACAAAAGCGTGAATTTGGAATTGATTTCGTAACAGAAAAAGACCTAAGGTCGATGTGTAATAGTATTTTCGCTGGAATAATCCTGTTAATCGGAGAATGAGAATATATCGTTGAATAGTAGCACGTGGGATTGATAATTCTACCTCAGAATTCATTCCTGCTTGAATAGAGGTAATAAACTCCTCCTTCACACAATATTGGAGTCCCAATTGGAGAATGTTCGTGTAAAGAAGTTCATCCTTATCATGGTTATAAGACTGGTAACTCATGAATTTCATCCAAATATAGTGTATCTGTTATATTTCATTTATAAACCTAATTTATTAATAAGCATAATCATTAAATCCTTAATTTTCTAATTTATTAAATTTTTTTAATAAAGTTTTACTAATTTTTCAATTATTTCTAATTTAATCTATTTTCCAGTGGTATAACAACTTTAAAAGTATTTAAAGTAATATATTCCTAATCTTATTTGAATTTTATAATATAAAGAGTGTTTTATAATGTCTTATAAAAAAGTTTTCTATAATTCTGATACCTATACTCCCATAAACCGCATGACTTGGCAAGAATTAAAGATTAAACAACTCTTACAATCTGAAAATCATCCTTTTGAATATCAAAAAGTGTTTCAAATTGGAAAGCGACGTTTCATTGTAGATTTTTTTCTTCATTCACATATCATTCTAGAATGTAGTTCTACTGCTATGCATAAGCACCAAGTTCCATTACGAAAGAAAGCTATTCATCTCCAAGCAAAATGTGTCCAACTCTCTCGTGTTTTTGGGTACCCTGTATGGATTTTATTAGAAGCAACACAGCCTATTGGTGAAAGATTTTATCAAACATTGATAGAATTAATGCCCTCTGTGAACCAAATTCTCACCTCTTGTGAAGAGCTAATTGAGCTTATTACTATTCAAAAAAATCCCTTTCTAGTTATCAATTCAATGCACACTCAGAACAGGAAGGTACAGAATGACTCTCCCTCGTCGAAACTTGGATTTTTTTTATGAATTTTCTTTTTCTCTTAATTTACCGAGAGAAATAAGGAGTAGAAATTATGATTAATGAGGATGATTTTTCTGAATTTTTCGAGTGTTCATTTTCGTTATCCCGATGGGTACAGGGAACTGACCTCATGGTTAATATAATGGATCAATTTGAGTCCCAAGTTGCTATTTTTCGTCAATTATATCAATGGAAAAAGAGCTATCTTCTATTACCGAAACCTACATTAAGTACTCCGATCACTTTTGTATTTTGGGCACACAAGTCTATAATTGACACAGTTCTTAGACTTCCTGTAGTGCAGGGGGGATTTCAGGTAGGAAAAACTCTTCCAAAACCTAATACTTATTCTCCCTATAAAGGTAAGAAACAATCTCCACGCTCCCGTCGAGTCCTCATTGACATTGGATGTGATTTTCCTGACTTGGTTAGCCAGCTAAAACAGTTTGGTTTAGAAGTTGAGTATTTATGGGATTATGTAGCTGATCTCATTCATTATGAGATTATAAATATCTGTACATCTCAATATTTTGATCTTCTATTGACAACTAATGAACGCTTATTTACCCCTCCCGAAGAATGGCTTACTTATTTGATGCCCCGTCGGACACAGATTCTATTTATTCAAAAAAATCGACTGAAAGATCCAGAAAATTTTGCACAAGAGATATATCAACAAGTCCATACCAAGAGGAAATTCAAGAGCCATAATCCTCATCAGACACAATTAATATCCGATCTTAACTCAATTAAAAACAAGGGGGATTTTTGAGTGAGAACTGATAAGTTAGTCAATAATTTACCTTCTAAAAAAATTATTTCTTTCATAACAGGCCTCACAGATACGTTCCAAAAGAATTGTTTGGGAGTAATCATTTATGGTGAAGTCCTAGTAAAGAGGAATTCTGAAAAAATAGGAACAGTTAAAGCAGATTTAGAAAAAAATATGAATGGTGAATTAGACTGTGATTATGTTTGTTGTGTTCTTAGAGAGAAGCTCGGTTCTGAAATAACCGTTTATATCACTGAAAATACTCAATACAAGCAAAGTTTCTCTTCTTTTAGACAATTCAATGCCATTCTCATATTCTCGAATGAAGCAACTATTGATGATATGGTTGCCAAACTTGCACAAAAAGGATTTTCTGGTTATCTTTTAGAAGCGTCAGAAAAAGCCCGTAATTCGTTTTTTGATACTTTTAAAGAAGACTGGGGGAGATATAGTAGAATGTCTCAAGGCGAGGCTTTCAAAGAAAAATTTGGAAGTAAGCAGACCCAATATGGGCTATTTGTGATAACTGGCCAGAAAGATGGTGTTGTTTCTGTAGTTGAATCAGCTCAAGAAGCTGTGATTAACGTTAATAACTTAGATTTCCGTAGTCGGACAATACAACAATTAGGAAATATATCAATAGAACATCTTCTCAATAATGATGTAGGTCTTTTAAAAAGAATTTTTTGGAGAACTCAGAATATTTTCCCCAAAGTCAAAAATAGGATCACAATGATCCGAAAAACTTTCACAGGAATTGAAAAGTTTGGAAGTGATGAATTCATACTAAATGAACTGATTGATCGCAATGATAATGCTGAAACAGGAGTCGGTCGTTCGGAAATCATCTTTACAATGATGCAATTTACTACTGATAGAGATTTTCGGGAGAATATTATTAATCAAACCGCAAATAATTTAGGAATTACAGATATAGAGGACATTGAACATAATCGGACAATCATAAGGCATAAAATGGATAAAATATTGAATATGCTTTTTCCTTCCCAAATGATCTATCTTGGAAGGAATACTTCAGGATTTCGATCTAAAATTCCTACTGAATATATCTCAAATATAATGGGTGAGACTCTAGAATATTTAAAGCACGGGACAATAGACCTTTTGTTCGTTTTAGAAAAGTTCCTTTACATTGAGGAAGTTTCTGACTCTCATAATCAGGGAATTCATGAAGACTTATGCACTGAAGCTGTTATGGCTGCACTTCAAGCACTTGACATTTGGGCTCAATTAGAAGAATTAAAATATGGGAAACATGAATTCTACGTATTAATACCTCAATCAGAACACTTACCTAATGGGACTGTTATACGATGGACAAAAGCTGAACATTCTTTAACGCTAAGAAGTAATAAACAACGAGTACATTATGACTTATTATTCAGATCTAGAAATAATCAGTTGAATTTTAACCGTGAATGGATAGCTAATACGATAATAGATTACATTAACAATGGATTTCGTACCAGTAATATACAGCCAAATAGATTCTTTCACATTAGAGCATCTACCCTGTTAATAGGTCAAATCGATGCTCCACTTAGAATATCAATGTTTCATGTGATTGAAGCAGTAATACCAGATTCAGTTCGTATGTCAAGCAGGGGGATCTTCTCTAATAAGTGGATTCAGAAGACGTTAACTATGCCTCGTGGTTCAAGGAGACTTCCTAATGTATGTATATTTACATCAGCACTGACAGGATCATTCCCACAGGGAAATGATGCATTAGTTGCTCTTAAGTTTCCAATTCCAGATTTACCTACCGATTTTCAGGGGTGGAAGGGGTCTCTTTATGAGTTCAAAGGGTCTGAAAACTTCTTAGGATCAGATGGATCATATACCACTACAGGAAAAGAAGTTGTAGCGGCTGCTTACGTTATAGGATCAGGAAACTTCAGTGAAATTAAACCACTGAAAAGAAATTTCAAAATAGCTCAAAAACAAGCATATGCAGACTATTTAGAAGAATTAATGTCC
>JAEOTI010000108.1 GCA_016839955.1 Candidatus Hodarchaeota archaeon
TGCTGTTTTTATGCTTTTAAGCTTTAATCTTATTGCTTTTGAGGTCTATATAGATGATTTTCAGGTAAACGGACTAAATCAGAATTCAGCAGCTGTAGATGATGAAGAAATATCAAGTAACCAAGTTCTATTGTTGGTTGAGAGATTAAAACCTATTATTTGGTTTAAAAAAGAGATGATTAAGCTGGAATTCCCAACTGGGGAATTTATACCAGTTTGAACGATGCCTGTAACTTCACTAGATCCTTTATAGAGAATTTGAGTGTCATTTTCTTGAGAAGGTTGGTTTCTTATTGAAGAATAAGCAATCTTTAAATTAGAAGTAGATGACAATACAAGAAAACAATGGAGAATACATACAATAAAAATCAATTGTTTATTCTTCACTCTTGATCTTCCCTACTTTTTGGGTTTGTTTTAAACAATACAAGACAATAATACCAATTGATAAAGGAAGAAATTCAAACCCAGATGCCGCATCTTCTGCTCCATCTTCACCACCCTCAGGACCCACTAAAACACCAACTTCTTTCGATGCGAAATTTCCCGATAAGTCATAAATAACTAAAATAAAAATATATTCTCCTTCTGGCTCCGTACGAGTAAAATGAAGTACATCTGATTCCAATGTACCAAAATCAAGTATTTCTTGTGTAATTATGTACTTACTGTAATTTTCGGGGTAAGTTCCTATCCTGGCTCTACTTAATGTAAAATTCCAAGGATCATCATCAATAATAATGAATGTCAAGGTAAATTCTTGTCCCAGTGGGGTACCAATATATACTCTTCCATTGGGGACCTCGATCACTGGTTCTGTTGACCTTGGAGAACTTTTTGCGTTGGAAAAATTCAAGAGGACTAAAACTATCAAAAAATAACAAAGAACTATCTTCATTCCACAAGAAAGCTTCCTCATACCCCTCATAACTCCTTGATTTATCTATAATAATTAGTTAGTGACAATTTTTTGTTATATGCATTTGCTTATTAGAGAAATTCTAACAATAACAATCTAGGCTGGCTCTATTCATGAACCTTGGAGAACAAGTTATCTCGCTGTATTATGCAATTGGGGATATTTTTTCAGACATAGCATTAAATGCGCAACCTAATATTAATGAAGAAGTTGTAGAGTCCATTTTTCAAACAGAAAGGTTCGCGAACAAAACTAGAATCCTATTAAGCTATGGTTCTACGGCGACATCCATTGATGAGGTTTTTCAGTTAACAAATATGTGTTTAACACTCCTTATCGATGAAAAGTTGTCTCTAGAAAGATTTCTAACACAAGAACATACTAAACGAATTAAGCAATACTCAGCTGAGATACAAGAAATCGAGAAGAAGACTCAAAAAAAGAATGGACGAATTTCAATCCCTCTCCCAGAAGGTCAGGAAGAAAATCTTCTCCAAATGCTTGAAGATGAACCGGATGCAAAGGAAGATACTGGAAGAATTCTTGAAGCAATTGCAAACCTAGACATCCCATCAGTAGTTTCAATTGAATATTCTTATCCCCCCCTGCTCAATCATTGGAATCAAATCAAAATTGAAATATCTCCAAATGAAGCATTTGAGGGCAAACTAGTCATTTCTGGAAAGGATATGTCCTTCTCTCATGATGAATTTCAAACTAGTTTGAAAAAAGGCGAAAAAAAGGACATTGAAATCGAAATATTTACTGAAAAAGCATCTGCTAACCAATTCAAACTCAATTTGGGAGAACTGAATCGGGTTATAATTTTAGGAAGCCCAGTAAGTAGTGAGAATTTCTGGTTCGATCTTCAAAAGAAATGCAGTTTTCGAATTATATAAGAATGAAACTAGTGTACTTAAGTATTAAACCTCAGATTCTGAGTTCAAATTTCTATATATCTTCGAAATCTAAAACAATTTAAGCAATAAATCTCTATCTTTCCATCTACAAAAAATTCTACTTGAAAATTTACTAAACTCAGATACTAACTAAGCTATTAATTTTCATTAGACTTGGGGTGTGGCTAGTGACTGTTGAAACAAAAGAAAATCCAAATAGTGAAAACTTGGATCAATTTGAACAATATCTAAAATTATCACATTATACTCAAGCTTGGGATTTAGTGTTTCATTTATTTGAGACTTCACAGCATTTTGATCCTTATTTATTTCTTAAATCAGTTCAGAAAAGCATTGATTCTCCCGAAAAGGTTACTCATTTTTTACTGGAAGGAATGAAACAAGCTCAGAAATCAAATTATTCTTTTGGGGAAGGATTTGTATACTTTATAATGGGCAAATATTATGGTAACAATAATCAAACGGATGATGCACAATTACATTATGAGAAAGCGTTAGAAATCTGGCAGAATCTCAATAACAAACTCTGGATGGGTATTGCTCAAAGAACCTTTGCAGAGTTTTATGTTTATAGTGGTTCATTAAAAAAAGGGAGAGAAATAATGGAAAAAGCCTTAGTAAATCACAAAACATGCGATCAAAAAGAGTACATTTACTCATTAGTAGGGATGGCAAGCTTATGTTACTCTGAAGGCAATTTTGATAATGCTCTTGACTATACTTATGATGCAACTTGTTTAGCAATAAAATTGAAGGATTGCGAACTCTGTCAGAA
>JAEOTI010000747.1 GCA_016839955.1 Candidatus Hodarchaeota archaeon
ACTCTTTGCAAGCTTTCAGAAATAGTGTCTTTCTTAAATTGAAGTGTTATCAAAGATGTCCTACTCTCAACCCCCTCATAGGAAAAACGAAGACAATGAATTTCAACAAGCAAGACATTTTTTATCAACTAGGAGACTGAAAACTAGATTTCTTTCTGATAAAAAATTCCAATTGGTTGCTCTGCACCTATATCGAGCAATAGACGACTATAACTACCGTGGAGACATAAACAACCAAGTGGAATTCAATGAACAATTACTTAGATCCATTCAGGATGATATCCTAAAACAAAAATTTAATATAACACTTAAAACTTACTCGGAAGGATTCATTCTTGGAGCTTTAGCAAATTTATTACGTAGGTATGAAGCAAACATTAAAGTTGTCAAGAAATATGAAAGAGTTTTTAATCTTTTAAAGAAATGGCAAGAAATTGGAATTTCAGATGATATGTCTGATTTTGTTAAAGAAACTGTAACTGCAGCTGAGGAACTCCTTGGTTGGATTGACAAACGATCAAAAGAGTTATGCCCAATTGGTTTGGAAATTATTCAACTATTTATAGAACCTAATGAACCAATATCAGAAGAAATCTTACAACAAATTTCCCAAAAAAGGGAAGAAAAAGAGATTTTCTTTTTTCTATCGGGATGTTTACAAGTAAATAAAGGGCTATTTGATTCCATGAAATCCGAATGTCAAGATAGACAAATGAATATTAAAGAGTTCTTTTTATTTCTTGAGAAAATGATGAAATCTTTACAATTTAACGCAAAAAATAAAGAAGTCCAAGGACTGGTAAAGTTATTTTTGGAAGGATATGATCAAATAAAATAACGAATAAAAAAAAGGATAATCGAGAAAATATGGAATTTCAAGACTATAGTTATGAAATTGGAGATTTACAGGGAGCATTAGAAGCAAAAAATAAATTAACTGAAATTTCTGAAAAGAAGTTATCCTCTGATCAAATAAAAAAAGTAGAAAAAGATTATCATTCGAAGAAAAGTCCCTATCCTGCATGTGGAATGACGATTCATCCTGCGGTGGGTTGTTCAAGTAAATGTGTTTATTGTTATGTACCACATAATAATGTCAAAATTAGTCCTCTTAATGGTCAAGAAATGGC
This sequence comes from Candidatus Hodarchaeota archaeon, assembly GCA_016839955.1. Next base: position 1,131 of record JAEOTI010000747.1, read on the forward strand.
CTATTCAATAATTCGCTCTCCATACTTCTTTCCAGGAAAAAATGGAACATTTTTAGCCTTTGGATCTATTACAGATCCGCTTTTACCAGCTGTTCGATCAAAAACATTTGACATCATTAATGAAATCTACCAAACATTTGGGAATCCAATCCAAATCTCAACGAAACAAGTGCTTACATGGGATGAGATGTCTGAATCAATTGGAGAAATTCTAAATCAAATTTGTTTACTGGTGAGCTGTTCTACTACTTATTCTTCTGATCTAGAACCCTTTGTCCCTTCATTTCAACATAGAATGAATTTTATCAAAGAATTAAGAACTCGAGGGACTAAGTCATTTGTATTCCTAAGACCTATTATCCCTGGGATAACAAATAAGAATACAGATGAACTAACTAACATGATAAAAAATGTTAATCCACTTGGAGTCGTATTAGGATCATTAAAACTTAACCAACCTACATTCGAAAGATTACAAAACACGATTGATTCAATTGAAATTAATAATAGGCTTCAGTCAAAGAAATTAGGAAAGGGATTCCAATATGTTTTTACAAACGACATTAAACAAAATCTATCCAATCAAATACATAATTTAGGATTACAACCATTTCACTCTGCCTGTTGTGCTAATGCGGTTACTCACAATGTTGTTTGTGTCAACGCATGTTGGAAAAATCCGCAAATCTGTACAAAATGTTCAAATCAATGCTTTAGCCAAAAACTACCGGAAATTCCATCCACTGAAGAAATTCAAGAATTTATAATAACATGGCTTGGCAAACAAAATTACATACAAATAAATCATGATCTTCGTAAAATCTCTCTCTATGTAAAAGCATCAGCAGCTGTTCGTATAGGAGTAAAACGAGTTCTTGAAACATTATTAAGAGCAAAAGTTCAATTGACAAAATAAAGATGATTAAGAAGAAGGGCGTAACAATGTCGAGAAATCAAGCTTCATTCAATAATATTTACTAATAGATCAAGTATTTTATGAGAGTAAATTAGATTTCTGTTAATGTTAGTGACTGATCTTCTTTACACAGATCCAAGACCTTAAGTTAGAGTAATGAGAAGATTTGTATAGATGATATTGGATTTGATTATTACAAATAAGAAATCATACTGGGCTATTACTTTTTCTGATGAACAGCAAAGAAAACGAAAACTTCAGGTTGTAGCTTGTTGTATTAATGCATTTCTTTATACGACCTCTGCTTTCCATCGTCCGGGGGATGAAATCATTTATTCGCTCTTAATTATGGTTCTTATTGTTACTTTAATTGCAATTTTATCCCAGATTAGTGTCTGGAAAAGTAATAAGATGTTACGCGTCACAGAATTTGGAATTACTTACCACGGGTGGGATTGGCGGAAACATGCTTGGGGTGGGTATTATCCGTGGTTTTCCTGTTCACAGTTAGTATTATTATTAAAACAATCTACAGATAAAAAAGTCGAATTAAGAGTAGAAATTCAAGAAACTAAAGATATAACCCACTCATTTGATATAGGAATTGTGGATTTTGAAGTGATTTCCAATTTGTTACGAAGGATTATTGAATGGACTCATCATACTCCTGTTATGCACCAAAATCCTATTACAAGTATTAATGATTTTACATACAACTTGGATTTCTAGAAGAATATTTAGTGAGATAATCCGAATTTTCTCTAAGACTGAAAGTCGAAAATCACGACTCATTTTAAAGTTTTTGACGTTTTAGTAGTTGTCTGATGAAAACAGAAAAGAAGTTCTCAATATACTTTTGAAAAATATTGATATTTTTATCAAAACAATCTAATTAACTCACTTGACATTATTTCAAAAAACGAGTTCTTGAAATATTATTATGAGGAAAAGTAGAATTAGCGAATTACAAGTTCATTAAATAAAATGAGTTAATTAAGAAATTTCCTATTCAGTGAGGATAAACATTTGTTAAGAGAACTCTATGTTATAAGTGAGGGTGGGTTATGTCTTTATTCTTATCGTACAATGGGAGAAGAGAGTTATTCAGTATCTGATGTTCAACTTCTTAGTGGTCTTGTTTTGGCTTTAGTACGAGTATCAGAGGAGACTTTCATTAATAAATTTCAACAGTTAAGACTTGAGAATGAAGTAGTATCCATTTATCGAACTAACCAACATTTTTTTACATGTATTTTTGACGATGAGGACCATCCGAGGACATGTCGAAAAATATCTAAGAAAATTGCATCATGTTTTGAAAAAAGTTTTCCAGGAGAAGATTCATCAATTATTCATAGTTATAAGTCATTTGATAAAGATATTGAAGACATTCTTCGTTGGAAAGCCATACCAAAAACGACTGTAACTTTTTTATTCGGTTGTATAGTAACTACTTTTCTAATGTGTGTTTTCCTAGTATCTCCTCTCGGAAAAAGCTTTGATAAAGTGCTACATGACGGTATTCAGGATAGTTTAATTATTTACGAACTTATTCTTATCTTTGGGATTCCTTCCTTAATTGGAGGTTTTATTGTAGGAAGACGTTGGCGAGGTGTTTTAACTGGAAGTATAGCCTTAATGTTAGTTTCAATGCCCTATCTAATTAATCAACCTGAAAATTTTGGATTTATCGACCTGCTCGGAGTCATTGTAATCTTTTATGGATGGATTGGGGGATTCTTTAACGAATTGATATTTTTAGGAAGATCAAAAAATCTCAACAGCTCTTCAAAGGAGTGAAGACGATTAGGATGACTTATTTTTCACTTAAAAATAGCAAGGAAACCATTAATCTTGATGTTTTTGTCAATACAATCTACTTAACTCATTCACTGTTTTTTTAAATTTAGCACAAATTTTTTAAATTCTCATTCTATTTTTAATATGGGTTAAAATGGCAATTGTTCGATTAACAACAAATGGAATGATAACTATTCCTCGAAAAATACGCGATAAATATCGTATAAAGCCTAAAGATCAAATATCTATACTTGACTCGCCCGAAGGTATCATAATAATCCCAATTAAACCAATAGAGTCTCTGAAAACGGAAAAAGAGATTGCTAATGCTATTTGCAATGAATTAATCTTTGAACATCGTCAAGAACAGAAGGAATAAGTCTAGATGAAGGCTTTTATTTTTGATACTGGAGCTTTAGTTCAATATTCAGCTTCGAATCAGGAAGTAAATATGATCGTAAAACAAATCAAACAAAAAAAGGCCTTTTGTTTTATCCCTGAAATCCTACTGGCTGAATATTTTTACAAGATTTGCCAAAAAGAAGGGTTAGAAATAGCTAGAATTAAAACTACTGCTTTATTCCATTCACCAACAAACTTCCTTGAGTTAATCCCAGCTTCAGAGCATCTTCTTTTTGAAGCAGGGAAAATTAAATGTCAATATTCTTTTGTATCATTCGCGGATAGTCTGGCTGTAGCACTTACAATGCTAAAAAACGGAATATTAGTAACTACGGACGGAAAATTATCTGATATCAAGAAATTAGCAATTAAAAAGATCAATTATTAATTATAAATCATCGCGAATGACTTTATTTTTTTCTATTAGCAAAGTTAAAGATATTAACATTTTCGAGGAGACAAAAGAATTCTCAAAATCTAACGACTGAAAAAAGGTAATAATGTCAATCTTAACATTAAAAAAAGGTTTATTAGATCATCTCGATCATAATTAGCCGTTGTTAAAGCATTTTTTTTAAAAAATTAAGGGGGTCCTTTTTTGTTGTCTTGGAGTAAGAATTTAGTTTTATTTTCAATGTTCCTATGTATTTTGCTCGTATTTCCTAGTCTTTCATCTGCTCGAGCTGCTGAATATTATGAAGCAGAAACTGGTGACATTGTTAGCGTAAATTATCAAAGATATGAATCAGATGGAACACCAAAAGATGGTGGAACCTTAACAGTGTTTTGTGGTGAAGGATCAATTCCCACGAATCTTGCAGACCAGTACCCAGACGCTTTAACTGTCATTCGCGGATTTTGGCTAGCAATAATTGGGGGTAATTCTTCAGCTAAAAATTACACTCCTCCGATGAAAGAAGGTGATGAAAAGAAGTGGGTGGTTATTCCTCCAGAGGATGGTTATACTGATCCTGGACATCCATTGTATGGACAAACTCTTTATTTTGATATTGAACTAAATGAAATTTTGCATGATGCTTTGATTGAACCTCTAAGTTCAGAAAATACTAGCTCCTCTTCAACTACTGACTCGGCTACTCAAACTAATAATAATTCTATTGCTCCAGGATTTCATTTTATTTTGGTAGTAAGTTGTTTGTTTCTGCTATTCCAGATGAAAAGGAAGTCGTAAAATCTATGTTTGACGACGTTCTAAAAAAAAGGAAGATAGATGAGAGTCATTCATCTTCTTAATTGTCGTATCCAAAATAATGACATAAATGCAACAATTAGTGGAATCACTAGTAATCCGTTGACACCTTCAGATCCTGATTCCGTTGTCCCTGACTCCGTTGCTGTATTTTCTCCTACTAAAGTACTTGAGAATTCAATACTCCACCCTGAGATTGCGTTGAGTTCATACGTTTCAAAGGGTTCCCCAAAAATCGAGTCATTAACATACCCCATTCCAAAGCCCCAAAGTGAGATTGAATGTCCTTCTCCCTCAGTGGTAAAATCGTGGGCAACATCATTTGAATCAAAAGGAACTACGAGCTCAATATTGTAAGTACTACTACTATACGTCCAAGCTGCAGCGCCATCTGTTGTGCCTCCATCGTTTTCATCAGAATCAGGACTGCTTCCATTCGGAAAGCTATGGAAATCTATGTAGCTTGGAGCTTGACCGGATGATTGAAAATTTCCAGCCATTTTCCAGTCAGAGCATGTTAAGTTGTGGGTTCCATTATCGAATTCATAAGGAATAAGGATTTCAAAGAAGTCAAATTTACCGTTATGTTCATAAGCGTTTGTATTATCAGCAATCTGAAAACCAATAAAGAAATGAGTAGTATTATGAACTAAAGATAATGTGGCGGTTCTTTCATTTGCAGATGAGTCATTTAATGTAATTTGGTATTGATTTGCAGGATAACCATACTCTTCAGAACCAATAATTCCATCAACTGTTGGACCAACTACTTTCTTCTTACAAACAAATGTGGTTCCTGTGACGGAGGAAGCAGGATTACTTTGAAATGAGATTAGAATCATTATCATGAGTGCTGTTAAAAGATAGGTATATTTCATTATAAAACCTCTAATAAAGGATTATAATGAGATATAACATCTTTGTATTTAATAATTTGTAAATTCAGTTGATAAGCACTATTTATCGAATAAAATGAGAGTATCAGTTGATTCATTTCTTTTTGAATCACAGAGGTAGCAAAAAATTAAATTCGATTTTTTTTTTACTATCATGTTTATTC
>JAEOTI010000109.1 GCA_016839955.1 Candidatus Hodarchaeota archaeon
CTTATTATTCAGATGGATTTAACCAAACATTTAGAGGGATGGGAATGGAGACAGATTTTACATCTTCATTAAGCAATATTCAATTTAAGAGAAGTTCAGATTCAACCCAAACTTCTGATCTTAATCCTTTAATCTTTAATAGTGGCCTCGAATCACTATCTGCGGCATTTAACTACTTTGAAAACGCCTCTAATGATGTTTTAAATGCTTATAACATAAGTGAATCATTGTTTAGTACAAAAACCTATGATAAACTAGTACGAAATGAGAATGAAGAAATTGTAACAGCATTACAGCTTTTAGAGTTTCTAGATAATATAATTCCTTTAACTACGAACATGGTAAGAACAACTCTTCCATTTGTGAAAGCAACCTATTCAGTCCTTCTCGCGTTAGAGGATCTTCAACAAAATAAATTCTCAACGGACCATCTCTTATGGGCAAACCAGAATCATTCTAACATTCAAATTCCTTTGATTTTAGCTTTGGATATCCTCATAAACAATCCAAATTATCGTGAAAATGATGTCACAAACCCACTATGGGGAGGAATGCGTGCTTTATCGAATATGACTACACTAATTGACTATTTCATAGATGCAGCTACTTTTGGAACAGATACATTGATTTCAGTCAATGAAACAATGGATATCCTATCAGGTATAGATCTTAACTCTACTGTTGAAAATCCTACTGTAAGCCAACTATGGGAAAATTCCGGAACAAATCTAATGTGGGCAGCATTAAATATTTCTGAAAGTGCCAATCAAATTGCTGCAGCCTCTCTATTATCCTCTGAAATGCTTAATACAGATTATGGGAATTTAAATGATACGATTTGGGATTTTTCTGAAGAATTGCTTATACAAATCGGCGAAAACGAAACAGAAGGATTTTGGGGAAATGTCACAGACTTTAGTATGTTATTAAGTGCATCGAATTATACACATTTAGCCTTATGGTCATTTGCTGAAGGTTTCGCCCTATATTCAAATGCTACATCATTATTCAATGCTACATTGGATTGGGGACCGTTTCCTATTAATTGGACACAAGAATATATAGATAAAATGACTAATGCAAGTATTTGGTTTACTAATAGTTTCAATAATGCTTCTTTTGGTAATGCAATACTCGAAAATGATCTAGCTTTCGATCAAAATACTCAGGATTCTCTTCGTAATCTTTTACAAACTCTCATGGATAATACTTCGATATGTATAAATCTCACGACAGCAGCATCAAATGGATCGGTTACTGCATTGGAAATAATAGATCAGATGACTGAGATATTAGCAGATGTTCAAGAAGCACAAACTGAGTTGTTTAATACTTTTCAGGAAGGTAGTACATCAAAATTTACTTTGCATTCTCTGATCCCCATGAGGAGTTTAACAAAGAGAGCTGTACAAAAATGGGACATAAATGTAAATAAAATTAATTATAGCCCAATGATAAATGAATTACCTTATATTTTTTTAACTGTTAGTTGTTTCATTATTATGTTAAAAAAAGAGGTAAATTTGAGAAAGAAAAAGGCAGAAATCTAAATAATGAAATTCTTAAACTAGGTTTTTCGGGCTAAAAGGGATGAAATATAAAAAATTGAATTATGTTATTTTGTTTTATCTTATTTTCGTTTGTTATAACATTGCCCCAGTTGAATGTGCAGAATATTCTAAAGTAGATATGACGAACACAGTGACTTTAACTGAAAAAAACCTCTATGCAACTCATAAAGACACTATCTACCTTAAAATCTTTGAAGGTGAAGTTGATTTCAATAAAAATTTTACAATGGTAGAAGTTACTGTTGTTGAGATAAATTCCACAATCCCACTGGAAATGACTTTAAGTTATATGACTTGCGAAGAAATTGGAGGACATTCAATCTCATGGCCTAATTCAGTCTATTATAATGGTGAATTATATACCAACATTACTCAAGGTCAAGAATATTATTATGCATTTGTTTGGGTACCAGGGCGTAATGATAGTATTAGTCCCCCTCATTCGTTAATATTGTATCTCAAGAGTATTGGAGGAATCTTTTCTGGATCTATAACATTAACTGTTCATGTTGTTTTAACAGGTAAGATATATGGATTAATACCAGAGGATTTCTTTGGTTTTGAATGGTTTTTCGGACTCTTTTTACTCCCTCTGGGTAAAATCTGGAGAGATAAAAGAAGTAAAAAATCGAATTAATCTGATCTTCTTTTAGAAAAAAAGAATTTTTTCAAGGAAAATTCTAGCTAATGAAATCAGAAATCCTGAAGGAAATGGATACCTTAATAGCAAGTTTTAGTGATTTTACAAAACCATTTCCTACAAAAATCGAAAATTGGGCTAAACTACACGGATGGGATATTAAAAAAAAGCAACATAAGAATTTAATTCTTAGGCAAGCCGTATTAAATAATATAGTTACGAAGAATTTGCCAAATGACATAGATCGATTTTCTACTCCTTTAGATTTGATCAAAATAACTTCTATTGAGAAAATATTCGATTTAGTTATAGATAAGGTAACTAAATCAGACGATTTCAATGTTTGGGGGAGAATTTATTCTGAATTAATCCCACAACAAAGTCGTCGTCTTCTTGGTCAGTTTTGGACATCAGAAATTATTGCTGATTGGATGATTACTTGGTTAGTTCTTTCACAACCACAAAAATTACTTGATATTGGATGTGGTTCTGGTAGCTTTTTAATAAAAGCATCAGAATGGACTCAAAAAGGCACATTATTCAAAAAAATGATAGGATGGGATCTTAGCCCAATTTTACTTAATTTATGCTTATCCAATTTCTTAAAAGTCAGAAATATTCCCGTTTTATTGCCAAATTTAACAGTTCGAGATTTCATTCAAACAGAAATTCCACCAGAAATGGATGCAATTATATGTAATCCGCCTTATACTCGTCACCATCACATACTACCTATAATCAAAGATAAATTGCATTTCTACTTCAAAAAGGAGTTAAAAGTTAATGTTTCACGCTTAGCGACTCATGCATTTTATTTTCTATTAAAAATTATTGCTGAAATGAAAGAAGGGGCTAATGTTGCAATTATAGTCCCAATGGAAGTCCTTGATGCTCGGTATGGGAGAACAGCTAGGGAAGTGCTTTGCCAAGAAACTACCCTTTCAGCTATAATCCAATTTTCTCCAGAAATGAATGTGTTTCACAATGTTGATGTTGGCGCATCCATTTTATTTTTTAAAAAAGGATCTTCCCCTAAAAATGACGTTCGTCATCTTACCCTTACCAATCTGCCTTCAACTAAGGATTTTATCAGCTGTATATCACAAAATAATGAGAATCAAACTTTTCCGTTTGGAAAGTTAACAATTAAGACTCAATCGTCATTGAAGGATTTAGAAAAATGGTTTTCTCTTCCTGACAAAAAATTAGAACCCTTGAGAAGAGAAAAAAAAGTCATTTTATTGAAAGAAATAGCAACTGTTGTTAGAGGAATAGCAACTGGTGCAAACGATTTCTTTGTAATTTCTGATAGTATAGTGGAAAAATGGAAACTACAACCATTCTTGGTACGAACAATCCATCGAAATCGGGAGATTCAAGATATTATACTCGATGAAGCTCATTGGAATAAGTTACGTAATGATGGAAAGAGAGTATGGTTACTCTATCTTAAAAAATCTGATTTTGACAAACTTCAGGACCAAAAATCAACAAGATCAGATAATAACCTCAAAGAAAGGATTTTGAGTTATATAAGTGAAGGAGAAAGTGAAGGCTATCATAAGAGAAGTCTAGTACAAACTAGACAAAGTTGGTATCTAATGGAACAAAGAGAAATTCCACCAATTTTTTACACACTATTAACACGTGGAAATCCAAGATTTATATTGAACAAGGCCAATGTTCGCCCTCTGAATATGTTTCTTCTAATTTATCCAAAACCCAAATACCAAAACAAAGAAGATATATATACTTTATGGGCTCTTCTAAATAGCAAATTCTCACTTTCACGTTTACATTCAGTGAGTAGAACTTATGGGGGGAAAACTCTTAAAGTGGAACCAGGTGAACTCAAAGAACTTCCAATTGTAAATCCATCGAAAATTCCTACAATCCTAAAACAAAGTATTCAAGAATCTGTACAGGATTATTTGACACATCGGAATTCAATCAGGTTCAAAAAAGAAATTAATGAAATAGTCCTTAGAATATTAGATTGATTTTCTTTAGTATTTTTCATCTAAAATAAAGAGAGATTCAAAATGGGAAGAAATTTTAAGTCAATTTTTACTCTTTTCGTTCTAATAACCTTAGTTTTTTCGCTTAACAATACATTTTCCGTAAATAGTAGTGATAATTTAATAAAAAGTAGTAGGACTAGTCAATTTCCGTTGAACACACCATTCTCGAATACTTCTTCTTTTTATTATGAGTTTAACAGTTCAACAGGTTATGGAGATCAATATATTTCGTATTTTAGCTTTATTAAAGGTTCATATGTCAACATAACAGCTATTTGGGAAGAAAATAGTGAATATGATATTATGGATTTTGGACTTTATATTGGAGAAACTGGGACTGAATATCCTGGATATGGACCTGAGGAAGTTTCAGGGTGGAGTTTGGCCTCTGGTGGGCCTTCACCTGAAATTTACAACGGATTTACACTTTACTCTTCTTCAAAATATTATATTCGGTTAATAAATTTTGCAAATGATGATACTAATGGAA
>JAEOTI010000816.1 GCA_016839955.1 Candidatus Hodarchaeota archaeon
AATGAAAAAACTGTTGTAGCAGTCAGTAATCCTAGATTATGGTTTATTCGTTGTATCAATGCTTTTTTTCCTTCAAAAGTAGAGAATGGTATTCATCCCACGGTGATCACCGGAAAGAATTGTCAGATTGATGATGATGTTTATATAGGCCCTTATGTGTGTATTCATGATGATGTTATAATAAGAAGTGGAACAAAGATTTATTCAGGTGTTCACATTTTTGAAAAAGTAAAAATAGGAAAGAATGTTATTATCAAATCGGGATGTGTGATCGGATCTGATGGATTTGGCCATGAAAGAAATGAAATGGGTATCCTTGAAAGATTTCCACAAAGAGCTGGAGTTTTAATAGAAGATAATGTCGAAATTGGAGCTAATACTTGTATTGACCGAGGAACTTTATCTGATACTGTTATTGGTGAAGGTACAAAAATAGATAACCTAGTTCATGTCGCTCACAACGTTCATATCGGTAAGCACTGTGGGATCGTGGCACTAAGTCTTATTGGTGGAAGCACTAGCATAGGGGATTATTCAAAGCTTGCTCCTTGTGCATGTATCCGAGATGGCGTATCAATTGGGAAACACGTTCTTGTTGGTATGGGTGCAGTTGTTACTAAGGATGTCAATGATAAAACGATTGTATATGGAGTTCCAGCAAAACCAAAGATCTAGATGAGAGATAGCAGGCAAATTCAATTAATTAGAATTTAAAAAGAACTTTGGGTTACTAGAAGGATTTTTCTTTTAAAAATGCTTCAAAACTAAAACTATTAGATAAGACTACCCAGAAATACTGAATACAAACATTAGTCAAAATAATCCTAAAAATTGTTCTGAATACGCAGTGAATGCTGTGAATCTGATGCGAACTAAAGAGATGACGATTAGGAATTTAAGCAAATTCACCTATGACGTTTATATTGATTTCTTAAAGTTCCTCCAATTAAAATATAGATTAATACCTTTTTCTGAAATTCTTGAAGTAAATGATCCGTATATTATCTTACGACACGACATCGACGCATCTCTTGGTGAAGCTCTTACAATGGCTAAGATAGAAAACACGTTGAAAATACGGTCTACTTACTTTGTACTATTTTCTCATAAGCTTTACAACCTTCTAGAGAAAGATAGCCTAAATATATTAAGGGAGATATCTGAACTCGGCCATGAGATAGGAATTCATTATGATCTTGAAGTCTACAAGACTTACCATCCCGATTTAAAGAAAATTTTGGAAAATGAAATAAGATTATTGGAAAATTTGTTGAGTAAAAAAATTTCCAGTATTGCCTGTCATAATCCTTCTGATAAAAAGATCAACGATCCATTTATAGATGTTTCTACTTATATTAATGCTTATAACCCCAAATTTTACGATCTATATGTGTCAGACTCATGTAGAGCCTGGTATAATGCTGATCTTTCGGGATTATTAAGCTTCAATTTCAAAAGAGTGCAACTTCTTATTCATCCAATTTTGTGGACTAAAATTAAGTGTAATAGAGACTATGTTTTAGAGAGATATTTTCAAAAAATTAAACAGATGAACTCTGATTACAAGTTGAAATGGTTGGAAATATGGCATAAAACCCAAAAAGTCATAGATTATGACAAATTAATTGCAGAACTGGAATAGAATGTTAAGCTTAGTCCAATAATTCGCTCTGTGGGAAATTAATTCATACAAAATACACTCCAAAGAGATTGAAAAAAGTATTCAAAACACAACTGAGTCATGTTAAGAAAAAAATTTGTATTTGTAATTCTGACTAATGCAGCTAAAACAATTTTATCAGTGTTCCTGTCAGTAGAGTTGTAACTCTTCCGAAGTTCGTTCTAATTGTTCTGATTTTAAAACTGATGGAGTTATTGCAATGTAAATTAGGTTTAGTCCTCATTTCATCGTTTAAAGCAGACACACCTCATCAAATAGCCACCCTTGAATTAAACACTTGAATATAGGTAAAATTGAGGCTAGTAATAAAATTTCCTATGTTGTCATATATTAAAAATTATTTCACCAAATGTGTTCCTGTCAGTAGAGTTGTAACTCTTCCGAGGTTCGCTCAAACTGGTCAGATTTTGAAGACAATTGATCGATGGCCACTCAGATAAGGTTTTTTTTTTACTTCCGAAGAGTGTGTAATAAATACAGTCAGAGGCACCTCCTCTTCCTCAAATATTGTCAACATCTCTTTAATAGCCCATTCAGGTGACCAATCGATATCACTTGTAAAACATAAAATTTTTTCGTTATTAAAGAATTTTGTAACCTTTCTAAAATCTATCTTATCTCTTTCCTCAAATTGAAAGATTTATTTCAATCAATTTCCTTTAGAGGAGACAATGTGCGATAATTAAAAGAGCATATTCAGCTTTATATCTTAACGAATACTCTTAATAAAACTAATAAACTTTTTATGATCAATAGCAAAATTTCCTGTTACTCTCTGTCCCTCAGGGACATCTCGAGTAACTACAGAACCTAAAGTAATATAAGAATTATTACCAACTTTCACTTGGCTTGATATTGTGGCACCTGG
>JAEOTI010000748.1 GCA_016839955.1 Candidatus Hodarchaeota archaeon
CTGGCTTCTTAAGGATGTTCGACAATCAAAAAATTATAAAAGCTTACCTGCTCCAACTGCTCAACAAATACTACGACTTCTAGACAAAAACTGGCTCTCTTTTTTTAAAACTACCAAAGACTGGAAAAAACACCCGGAAAAGTATCTTGGTCGACCTAGACTTCCAAAGTATCGTAAAAAGAACGGCGAATTTCTATTACCATTCACGAATCAACAGGTACGACTCAAAAATGGGTTTCTTTACCTCCCCAAAGCTATTCTGAAGATCAAAACACGAATTACTCACAAACTCAAAGGGGCGCGGATTCTTCCCCAAGGAGTCGGCTACTTGTTAGAAGTCCTGTACGAGGGAGAAACACTTCAATTACAATCTCAACAGAACAGAATTGCAAGTATTGATTTAGAACTCGACAATCTTATAACTTTAATAAATAACATTGGTGAACAACCAATTGTTATTAATGGTAAGAGTATTAAAGCTTTAAATCAATTTTTTAACAAACGAAAGAGTCGTTTGCAAAGTATTTATGATAAAATCGGAGTTAAGAAGAGTAAAAAACAACAACAAATGTTCTTAAAACGAAAAAAACAAATAAAAGACCGCCTACATAAAACCAGTCGCTTTGTGGTTGACTGGTGTCTCAACAACAACATTGATACCTTAATTGTCGGCTACAATAAAAACTGGAAACAATCCATCAACATAGGGAAGAGGAATAATCAGCATTTTGTGAACATCCCTTTTTATATGGTAATAAAACAGTTAGAGTACAAGTGTGAAGACAACGGAATTCATTTCATTACAACTGAGGAGGGCTATACCTCAAAATGTTCTTTCCTCGACAACGAACCTATCCAACATCGCGCTAAGTATCAAGGCAAACGAATTAAGCGAGGATTATTCCAAGCATTAGATGGAACTCTAATCAATGCCGATGTCAACGGAGCCTACAACATTCTGAGAAAAGTAGTTCCCAACGCTTTTGCGGAGGGAATAGCGGGTGTTGGGTTACACCCTAAACGAATTGAATTATTTGTTTGAAAACAAATGAATTATCTGACTCATTTGGTATAACCTGCCCATCGCTAACTATTAGTTCTTATTAATTTGGTAGGATTATCATAATAGTACAATTTGGTTCATTTGTTTTCAAAATTATTGGTTTCAATTAATCCAACTCTTTTCAGATATGTTCATAGCTATATGGTTTCCACTAAGCAAAAACGATAAAGATGGTTCCAAAAGATTCCTAATAAAAACCTGAATGGAAGTTAAAGGTAGTATTGACGGTTAAATAAAAATTTAAAGATGGTTTTGAAAATAAAATTGGTGTAAGCCACCGTGGCTTAGCCCGGTAGAGCGCCTCCTTGGTATGTGTGAACGAATTTTTGTACACGCCCGTATAGGAGGAAGTCGGGGGTTCAAAGCCCCCCGGTGGCTCCAGTTATTGCTCTTGGGATTTATATGTTTTACTTTTATCAAATGCATCTTAAATACGTTGATAGAAGACGAAAAACATTGATATTACATTGAATTCTGTTAAGATAGTTTAATCTCAATGTATTTCAAGCACGATAGGAATTCTTAATTGGGACTACTTATAATCAAAATTTGAAAAAAAATCATGTTTCTTTCTTGAACACCCCAACCATTGATTAGGTGAAGCCTTATGAGCTCTGAGAGCAGAACAATGTTAGACGGAACACGTATGCTTAAAGTGGTTTTATGTGGACCATCTGGCGTTGGTAAAACATGTTTAGTTCATCGCTATGTTGATGGTCGCTTTTGGGAAGGAACCAAAAGAACTATCGGTGTAGATTTTAGTTTAAAACGAATTGAACTCGACAGCGAAACTACCAAAATAACCAACCCCTATGATCTTCAAGCATCATTACAGCTCTGGGATTTCGCAGGAGAGTCCAGATTCAAAACAATGTTACCTACATATGCTCGTGGTTCACAAGGTGTTCTTCTTTCATTTGATCTTTCCAGCCCTCAAACTTTAGTGGAACTCAAGGACTGGTATTCTGTTATAACCCAACATATTAAATCTACAGTTCCTATTATACTCACTGGTCTCAAACAAGACCTGCCTTGGAAAAAATCCACGGTTGAAGATGCAAAAGCTTTTGTTAAAGAAAAAAATCTCTTTGATTTTCAAACCACTTCATCACTTGAAGGAACCGGAGTAAACGAGACTTTTATGTTCTTAACTCGTGCCATGTTAGCTACTCATTGGGGAATTGGAGAACTTCAAAAGCCTCATATTGAATAAATCAAATTGAGCACCAAAAACATGTTAAAAAAGGGAGAAAAGGGAGCTCAGCTTAAATCAGCTGGCTTAATGAATTCCTTTTCCATTAAAACCTTAGTCATTTCCCTTGATCGACGAATAATTGCTTCGGCTTTTTGGTAGATTTCATCTCGGCTTGGCTTTATTCGAGCGGTACCATCTTTTATAGCTTGAAGAGCACAAGCTGTAGCTTCTCGGGGGAAAACTTCCCAATCGTCCATTGTTGGTACAATGTATTCAGGGCCAAAACGATCTTCTTTATCTTCAGCTGTTTGTGCAATCTCTCTTGCAGCTGCAATGACCATATCGTCTGTAATTGTATAAGCATGGACATCAAGAGTCCCACGAAAAATACCTGGGAAACCTAAAGAATTATTAATTTGGTTAGGGAAATCACTCCTGCCAGTTGCAATAACCTTTATCCCACATTCCTTAGCATCCCATGGCCAGACTTCTGGTACAGGATTTGCTGCAAAAAAGGCGATAGCATCATCAGCCATAGTTTTTAATGCTTCAAGAGGTACTAAAGGTGGATCATACTGTCCACGAGATGCAGAAGCACAAAGAAGAACATCTACACCTTTAACTGCTTCTTCAATCCCACCAGTTCGGCCCTCACAGTTGGAATTAAGAGCAAAATGCCATTTTTGTTTGAAATTCTCTTGTAATGTCTTTTTGTCTTCTCGGTTAGGATGTAAGATTCCTTTACTATCAACAACCATGATATTTTTGATTGACACACCAGCTGAGACCAAAACACGTGCAATGGTAATATTTGCAGCTCCTGCACCAATCAGAGTTATCATTGCTTCATTCATTTTCTTTCCGACAATTTTAAGCGCATTGATGACACCTGCAACTTCAATGGAAGCGGTACCTTGCGCATCATCATGCCAGACAGGGATTCGCATATCTTTGTCATTACGAAGACGATCTAATATATCAAAACACTTAGGTTGAGCAATATCTTCAAGGTTAATGCCTCCAAAAGAAGGTTGAATGTTTTTGACAGTCTGAATAAACTCTTCAGTTTCGGTACATTCTAAACAAACTGGAAACGCATCAACACCCCCGAGGTACTTGAAGAGAAGGGCTTTTCCTTCCATGACCGGTAATCCGGCTTCTGGACCGATATTTCCCAAACCTAGGACCCTTGATCCATCACTAACGACAGCAACATTGTTCCACTTGTTAGTTTGCGAATATAGGGGTTCTATATTATTTACCTTTAAACCCTCTTCTATCATTCGACATGCACGGGCGACTCCAGGAGTATACCACACTCCAAAGGCATCAAAACCCCATACAGAACATTTCGGAATGATTTCAATTTTTCCTTGATAAAATGGATGAAGCTTTTCAGATAAACGATTAGGCTCATCTGCTTTTCTAAGTAAAGCCTCAACATCAGGTTTTTCATCTTGTGGTTCAGACATTTTCTTTATCTCACCAATAAAAGTAAAAAATAATCTTTTAACAAAAATAAGAACTTTTACTTCTCGCCTAAAGCGAAAAAAGCTCTTCTAAGCAATTGAAATCTGTTTAAAATTTATGTATAAATTTTCGGATTCTTAACAAAATTAGTGAAATTACAAATGAGTATTATCTCAATAACATTCCAAGTCTTTTTTCTTGATCTATTTATTTCTCTTAGGCAACAAAATCTTAGGAGACAAACCATTGATCACAGGAGCATCAGTAATTCGGATGGACACCATTGAAGGACCAAAGGTTGAATATTCTTGTACAAAGACCTCTTCTGAAACTCAAGATTTCTTTTCAAGAAAAAATTTAGTCCAATTATATACAATCTCTGTAATGAATCCTGCGAATATCCCCAGAATGATTCAATATAACAAAGGAACTTGTCTTATCTCTTTGTACCAAACAGTAGAAGAAGGTAACGTACTCCTTACTATGCTACTAGACAAAAATACTCCTAAAAATTTTCAGGATCGCCAGTGGAAAAGACTAAGGTCAATACATGGGAGATTAAAAACAATAGATAAATTATCTAAAGCTTTAGAGAAAATGATCAATGAGCCATAGTTGCTAATAGAAAAAACTATGTAGTTTTATCCAGTGGAGTTAAAGTCTGTGCTCCAAGACGAGTATATAGCAACGATTGATCAGGGAACTACAGGAACACGATTCATATTATTTGACCTGCAAGGTAACCCTAAATATTCTGCTTATGAAGAACACAAACAACTTTTTCCTCGACCTGGTTGGGTTGAACATGACGCAGCTGAAATATGGGAAAAAACAAAGAAAGTTATTCGTTTAACTCTAGAAAAGGGAAAAGTTCAACCAAAGCAAATTCAAGGAATAGGAATTACGAATCAAAGAGAAACTACTGTTTTATGGGATCGGGAATCTGGTCAACCACTCTTTAACGCCATTGTTTGGCAAGATAGGCGCACTGCTGATCGGTGTGAAAATCTAAAAAGATCTGATATGAATAAGGTTATACAAGAAAAGACAGGTCTAATAGTTGATGCGTATTTTTCTGCTACCAAGATTGAATGGCTTCTCACCAACAATTCTAATATTCGAGAAAAAATTAAGCAAAATCAAGTATGTTTTGGAACGATAGACAGCTTCTTAATTTTCAAACTATCAGGTGGAAAAGCCCACGTTTCTGATGTTTCTAATTGTGCTCGTACAATGTTGTTTAATATAGAAAAACTGAATTGGGATGGAGAATTACTTGAAGAATTTCGTGTTCCTGAAAATATTTTACCAGAACCAGTCTCTTCCAGTGAAGTGTATGGAGAAACTTGTTCTGAAGCATTTCCAGACAATAGAATGATACCTATTTGTGGAGATTTAGGAGATCAACAAGCAGCTCTTTTTGGACAGACATGTTTTAAACCTGGACAGGCAAAAAATACATATGGTACTGGTTCATTCATGTTAATGAACGCTGGATCCAAAATTGTTCGATCAAAAAATCATTTGTTGACAACCATAGCCTGGAATGTTAATAATCAAACTTCTTATGCTTTAGAAGGATCTATCTTTATAACTGGCGCAGCAATTCAATGGTTAAGAGATGGTTTGGAAATAATTGGTTCTGCTAATGATTCTGAAGACTTAGCAAGCCAAGTTACCAGTAGTGACGGAGTATACTTTGTTCCTGCATTTGTTGGACTTGGTGCCCCTTATTGGAATCCATATGCACGGGGGACAATTGTAGGAATCACTCGAGGGACAACAAAGGCACATCTAGTTCGCGCTACTTTAGAAGCGATATGTTTTCAGACAATTGATGTTGCAAAGGCAATGGTTTCTGATTCCGGAATTGACTTTACATCGCTGAGAATAGATGGGGGGGCCGTAAAAAATAATTTACTTTGTCAACTCCAAGCAGACCTAATGGGAATTCCAATTATAAGACCAAAAGTTGAAGAAACAACAGCTTTAGGGGCAGCTTATGCAGCAGGATTAGCTTGTGATTTTTGGAACGATTTAGAGACCCTGAAAGCCAATTGGCAAATAGAAAGAAAATTTGAGCCTTCATTATCACCCGAAGAAAGAGAAAAAAGATACAAGTTCTGGAGTCGAGCTATTGAACGAAGTTTAAACTGGGAACAATAAGCTAACGAAGGTTATAAAGAAAGTCCTCCCCCCAAAATTACGTTTCTTTGTTTATATTCCAAATTGTGACAACATAACACGTCCGAAAGGTAGAGCGACACCTGCAAGAGCAGAAACCTTACCGCCATAAGTTCTGACATAGAACATTAAATCTCGGACAACAGAAATTGTCATTGAACTACCATATAAGGCACCCCTTTCAGGATCCTCACAAGTAATCTGAAAAACATGTTTACCGAACCTTGTGCGGTGAACTTGGAACCACACTGCGTCTCCAATCCGTAGGATCTGAGAGAGAACTCCAACAACATCTGGACCATCTTCAGCAGTAAATGGAAGATTGTTTATTTTTCCTATCCCTAATTCTTCAGATTCATCCAAATGTAAATTATAAGTAAAAGGAGGATTCTCAGCTTGAGAAGTGAGTTTGAATAGCATAGGGCGTTTTTTCTCTCGATAACTTGAATCCAAATTCAAAGCGAATACCAGAATCCTAAATGGTTTCTGTGTGCCTGAAATTGTGGTAGGAGATCCGACTGTAACCCATAGGTCTTGATCTTGAAAGACTCTGAGGTTTTCACGAAGATCAAGTAAAACACGATCAATCACTTCGAAAATTTCTGGCGCTTCTTTCTTAACTTTTTGAATGATCTCTGTTAAAATTACCCAGTTAATCCCGGATTCTTCTCCAGTAAAAATTCCTTCCAGACGATCTTCTCTAACGATCTCTCCTAATTCTTTATGACAAACAGCTTCATCTGCAGCATCTGGCATTCTTTGGCAGAGATAGACGAAAAGGAGTACTTTTTCCAAAGCTACTTCTAAACGAGTTTGAAGATCTTCATTAGGTAAAAAATCATCTTTTAGGCTTTTTTCTAAAAACGCTTGGAATTCATCCCATCTCATTCGTGTAATTGGATCTAGAAAGGGAACAACAGTATCTCCAAGTAAATTATCAATTTGCGAAGGGACTCTTGTTGGTGTAAAATGTCCCATAAGAGCACCAGGTTCAATAGCAGGTTTTTCAGGTAATTTTAACATTAAAGTGATTCCTATACCTACCAATGCTAAGCCGATTGCTGCAAAAATCATGATTTGACGAGCTTCATCAACATCAATATCGGAGAATTCGGGAATTACATAAGTTGCGATGAGAAATGTGCTTAATGAGGCGAAAATCGCTACTGTGATGAATATCGTTGAGGCCAGAGTCATAGAAACAGATCGCTTAATTTCAGTAAAGCCTTCTAGACTCTCTACAGGAAAACCTTCCCGAGTTTTCTTTTTAATTTCTCCTGAAAACTCCATACTAAGGAGTATTCCATTTAAAGAGAGTATAGCTGAGTTCAGCAGTAATATGACCCAAATGATAGCGGCAACAACTGTTATTGAACTTTCTACATCAAAATTTCCAACGGCGAGGAGTCCAATAATTACCATAGGAAGGATAAACATCACAAAAATGCCAATTTTTTTACTATAAGTAGATACGAGCCGCGTGAATGTCATTGATTACATTTCCTTAGACATTGGTCGATAAGTATTTTGCAAATTTCACCAATACTAGTTTTTTATCAATTCTCTTTTCTAACTAAAATCGTTAGATATTGAACAATCCGGTAATTAGATAACCTTAATAATTATTCTGAGATAGCTCGAAGGTTTTTGCCCTTATAAACGGCATCCCCGAAGACAATGCGACGCATTTGTGGTTGAGATGCTATTTCTTCATAATAATGAGCGGATAATCCAGCTACTCGTCCCCAAATAAAAAGGGCTTTAGCCAAAGAAGGATCAAGTCCAAGGTCTGCCACAATTGCCCCTATTACTCCGTCAACATTGATAGGTAAATTCATTCCACGGACATTTTCGAAAATTTCAGTAACTGATTCTGAGACTTTGACACAATTTCGAGCGAGCCCATTTTCATTAGCACGATTCCATAGAACATCTCTTCTTGGATCTTTAGTATGAATACGATGTCCCATCCCTTCTATTCGTTTTCCTGTAGCAATGTACTCTTTCATTAATGAATAAGTGGCGTCTGTTAAAGAAATGTTGTCGTTCTCAGAGCGCTCAACACACTTGAGGAAAAAAACAGCAGCTTTGGCTCCTGCACCACCGTGGACATCTGTGATTGCCCCAATCCCATTAGCAACTGCTACCTCATAGGTGGCACGTGTAGATGCAGCAATTAAAGTGGCTTGAGCGGATGGAGGAGTAACCCCGTGATCAACGCTTGCTGCTACCATTGATTCTAACATTTGAGCTTTCGTTTCATCCAGTGTGTTTTCACCTATAATAGATCGGAAAATTATGTTTGAAAAAGGTTCAGATTCATCAATTTCATTTAATGTATCTTGATTTCCTAAGATCGTTGCCAAATATCGAGCAATCCGTCCTATCGAGAATATTGTTTTTCGAATAGAACCATCTTTTCCTAAATCTGAAAATTTCGCTAATTTTTCATCCGTAAGTAAATATTTTGCCAAAGATTTGGAAATATCTTCCTTGGAGTCAACGAAAAGAGTTTCTACTGACTCTTTTGCCCCAATAATTGCAATGCGTTGGAATTCTTGCATGGTTTGAGTATTCGGTAATTCTCCTTTAATTAAAAGATATACAATTTCAAGAAATGATTTCTTTAATACAAGATCTTGTAGCGGATAACCGCTGATAAGCAAATTATTTGGTTCAACTTTCGTGACTAAAGTACCCCAAGACGGCTTAGGTGGTTTAGCTTCCCAAATTTCTTGCATTCTATCATAATAACGACCAGGTTCAAAATATTTTCGGTTGTTAAGCTTTTTTTGTACACTTTGAATTAAATCAGCTTGATTATTTACAACTGTAACTCCTGCATCTTCAAGGGACGTCCTTTTTGATGAATAAGTACCATAGGCTTGACCAGGTGCAACAACTGCCCCCGCATGTCCCATTGTTTTTCCCTCAGGAGCATTTTTACCTGAAATGAGAGCAACAAGGGGTTTTGTGTATTTATCGGAATTATTTTTTATATCTCGAGCTAGAATTTCTTCTTGTGATCCTCCTAATTCTCCTGCAATAACCACAAGATCAGTATTTTCAAAACCCATCACAAGAGAAACAAGATCAATAAACCGAGATCCGATTGCACCATCTCCTCCAACTCCAATCACTGCATTCTGGGCTATTCCAGCGCTTGCAAGAGCATCAGATAGGTGATAAAGAATTGCACCACTTCGAGAGAGAATTGTTACTCCGTTTGGACCTGCTTTATTAGAACTAACCTCTTCTGGATGAAATACATCTGGTAACATACCAACTTTGATTCCTTCAGGAGGAAAGATAATACCAGGCGTATTTCCACCTAAAAGAAGTGTCTTATGTTTACGCGCTGCAGATAGTATATCTCGAACATCGCGGAGAGGAATTCCTTCAGATATTAACACTACTACAGGAATACCTGCTTCAATTAGTTCCAATGTAGCATCCTTTGCTGTAGAATAATGTCGCCAAATACTTGCAACAGCAATATCAGGATGATCTTCCAGAGCTTCCTTCACGGTATTATAAACAGGTATTGTCTCATGTATTCGAGTTCCTCCTCTTCCTGGAGCAATACCAACGGTAACATCTGTACCAAAGTCTTGCATTAAGCCTGCATGTCTTGTCCCTTGACGACCTAAACCAATGATCATTGTTTCAATGGTATTTTTCTCAGCAATTCTTTTTGCTAATTCAGGATGATTTTTTTGGATTAGGTAATACAAGAGCCCCTGATCGGCCTTTACACGTTCCATACTCATCATCAATCACCCCTTTGCTCCATAGCATAGTTAATTCCATCTTTTATGACGTCAACCATGATTTTTTGATTTCCAACAGTAATATGGAGACCTTTCAAGGGTTCTGGAGTTTCAATTTTTGTTTTTTCTAGATATTTTGCAGCACTAGGTAGATCGGTGCCAACCATTCTTCCCCAAACAGGAAGGATCCTTTTTCCTTTTGAATGTCGATCTTTTAAGGCTTTAATGAGTCCTCGGATGAAAATATCACAGCTAGAGATCCCTCCAAAACGAGAGGTAATAATAAGGTCAGGAATAGGATGATCCATTAAGATTTCAAACATCTCTGCAACTGCATTAAGTGAAGGACCTCCACCACTATCCATAAAATTCACGGGAACGATTTTACTCTCAAAAAACCGGTTTCCAACATTTACAACTTCATCAATACTAAAAATACCGTAACCAGCCCCCCCAGGAACTAGTCCTACATATAATTTTGAGGGATCTTTATTGTAGTTTGATGGAGTTGGTAGTAAGTCAACATAAGGAAAACCAGCATTATAAGCTCTTGTTTCGAAAGTAGTTGGTTCAGAAACATCATGTCGTTTACTTATAATACCTAAAGATTCAAAGAGAGCTTTTTGACGAAATATTGCATTATCATCCATGACAAACTTAGCATCAAGTGCTAATATACCCTTATTGGTAATTCCTAAGGGATTTATTTCACAAACTTTAGCATCATACTCCTGAAAGCATTGATACGCATTGGATATGATTTTTGCGAGTTCATATAGATTTTTTTTTGAACTTGTCTTTTCTAAAAGAAACTGACTTGCTTCTAACGCAATTTCAGAAGGTAAAATCTTAGGATTTTCAGGTAATGTTTTCTTCCAAATTGCTTCGGGTTTTGTTTGAGCAACTTCTTCAATATCTATACCACCAGAAGGACTAACAATTAGTATGACATCAAAAGATTCTGGATCAGTAGTAACTCCAAGATAAAATTCTTCAGAAATTTGTACAGCAGCTTCGAGAAGTAATGTTTCTACTTTATAGCCTTTAATTTCTAAATTAAACATCTCTGTGGTAATTCTCTTAGCTTCTTCAATGTTTTCTGCTTTTTTTATTCCTCCAGCCTTTCCCCGGCCTCCGGTTAATACCATAGATTTAATCATTAAGGGGAATTCAAGTGAAAGGTCATTTAGGTCTTCTACAGACCGAATTACTCCTATCTGGTTGGGGATTGGAATATTCATTTTTTCGAAAATTCTCTTTGTTTCTGACTCATAAAATCTCAATGTTAATCCCTTTTCTCATCTATTTTGAAAAATTACTCTTATTATGGATGGTACTGCATATTTTTGAAGTATTGAGGATAAATATAGACTAGCATATTTCATTTTCCGATAGATCCGTGTTGGTTACACGAAATTAGTATATAGTAATTATTTTATTCCATCTTTTTGACAACTTCTTCTGCAACTTCAAGTGAAGTATTTGAACCACCTAAATCGTATGTTCGCACTTTACTTTCTTGAATAACCGTCGCAATAGCATTTTCTAATTTTTGCGCTAAAGATCTTTCTCCAAGATAATCCCACATGAGTTTAACTGAAAGAAGAGCTGCTGTAGGGTTGACTTTGTGTTGTCCAGCGTACTTAGGAGCAGAACCGTGAGTCGGTTCAAATAAGCCATAAGCATCACTTGTTGAAGCACTTGAGGCAAAACCTAGTCCACCAACTAATTGAGCACCCAAATCGCTTACGATGTCCCCAAACATGTTTGAAGTAACACACACACCGTAGTCTTGTGGGTTTTTGATTAACCACATACACATAGCGTCAATGTTTGTATCCCACATATCTATATTGGGATAATCCTGTGCAATTTCGTTAGCAATACGTAAAAACATACCACAGGTCTGACGGATCACATTAGCTTTGTGGATGACTGTTACAGTCGGCCATCCAAACCCCTTGGCATATTCAAAGGCTTTCCGAATTATTTGATGACATCCTTTTTCTGTAAATATCCGAAATGAGACTGCAGTTTTTTCAGGATTAAATTTGTCCATTGGTGAAACTTTCTGCAATTCAGAAGGAATTGTTCCAAATTCTACACCAGCATATAACCCTTCAGTATTTTCTCGGAAGAATACTAGATTAACATCATCACGATAATTCAGAGGATTTCCTGGATATGCCTTGCATGGACGCATGTTACTATAAAGGTTGAACGTCTGACGTAATCTTACAATCGGACTCCGGTATTTAGTTCCATGCTTTTGCTGAATACTAATAGTATCCGGATCAGATTGATTCTTACTTGTAATTGCTCCAAAAAGAGCGGCATCAGTTTCTTTCATGCCTTCAATTGTTCTTTGTGGAAGAGGATCTCCTTCTTCCTTAAAAATTTCCCACCCAATATCGAGAGGGATGTATTCTGCATCAAAATTACTTGCATCAAGAATAATTTTTGCAGCATCTAACACATCATTGCCGATTCCATCACCAGGCATCCAAGCAATCTTATATTTTGCCATTTTTGTGCTCACCAACTTTATCAATTAAGATTTTATCTTCATTTCGTTGAGTAACTGTTTTGTATATTCAACTAAACCACCCGCTTCGAATATTTTCATGGCTTGCGGGTCAAGGGCAGGAAATGAGAATTCCTCCCCACTTACGGATATTTTTCCGTTGTTTAAATCAATACTAACTCCTATCTCCCCTATTCGACCGTTTTTCTTAGCTATATTTTGAAAAATATGCTCTACAGATTCAGAGCATTAAATTCCATGTAAAGCTTCATTAATCGCATTTCGATAATATATCCTAGAGAAAGATTTAGCTATAATCGCTGAAATACCTTAATATTTCAAACACATTACAGCTTCTTCTCTTGAGATAC
>JAEOTI010000749.1 GCA_016839955.1 Candidatus Hodarchaeota archaeon
ACTAGGAACTTCTTTGTGTCAAATTTTTTCTTATCAGCTTCCCACCAAATGAAGAAACCACCTGTAGGGTAGGTTCTTATCCCGGGTGGAAAAGTTTCATCGACAATTTTACTCATTGCCTCATAACGTCGTTTATACTCAGCATTGGTTTCAGGTAAAGCTTTATCAAAGTATTTCTGATAATAGACCGCTAGGATCTTCTGAGAGAGCGTAGGTGAGCATAAGTCAAGGTACCCTTTAATTTTAATTGCGTTTTCTCGTAGTTCTGCAGGTAAAATAGAATAACCAGTTCGTAAGACCGCTGCTTCTTTTGATGTAGAACAAAGATAAGCTACATGTTCATTTTCAGTATCAAATGTTTTCATAGGTGGAGGACCAGGGAATTTTCCAGCTTCAGCGTTGAACTGAATTTCCTTATAGGGATTATCTTCGATAAGAAGAATATTCCAGCCAGCACAAATATCATAAATTTTCTTTCTACGGGCTTCAGGTATAGTAGTTCCCTTAGGATTGTCAGAAGTTGGAACTAAATATACAGCTTTTGGAATTTTATGCAATTTGCGAACACAAAGGTCAATAGCTAATTCTAGTACCTCTGGGATCATCCCATCGCCATCTGTTGTTACTGCAACTGGTTGACCCCCAAGTTTAACTACAGGCACAAGAAAACCTAGATAAGCTGGTTTTGGTGTAATAACGAGATCTCCTGGATTTAAAAGTGAATCAAGTATTGCATAACAGGCCTGTTGTGATCCTGAGGTTATAAGGACGTCACGCCATCCTTCTTCTTTATCTAAACACGTAATTCCTTCACGTTCTCGCAATCTCTCGGCAAAAATTTGGCGTAAGAATTGTTTCCCGGGAGTTTCACCATAATTCAAGTAATCCAAAATTTCTTCTTCTTCTGGAGAACCAATTTTTTCATCAAATTCTTGTGCTATATTCTTGAGTATTTGACTAAAAACTTGTAGGGGAAGAACTCCTGGTTTACCTCCACCATAATAATACTTAACATTATATTGGAGTAATCTCCGAATCTCTGATTCGGGTATGAAACCTGTCCACCCGGCAAAAGGACTTGGACGTTCATTCTTGCCTTCTTGGTCAGCCATATCTTTCCATCTCATTTTTTTTGTTGAGAAAATCCGGATTTAAAGAGTGTGGGGCTAAATATCCCAAATTAAAAGAGTTTGTTGAAAGTTTTTTGATTCATATATCCAACTAGTCGTTCCTCCTAGATAATGTAAATTTAAACTGTTTGGCATTAGTCTTCTTCTCTGAATATATGATGATACAATAAACTTTACATCTCAATCTTCTCAACATTCAGCAGGTATAAGAAATACTCAGTCGTGGTTTCTTTGGATGAAGGGAAAATACCTTGGGAGCTCTTGAAGAAGCTAATCTCTCTTCAGGGTTATCAAAACCCTGGAGTGATAATGGGCCCTGGAATAGGTCAAGATGTCGCTATTTTAGCTATAGAAGAGGTAGTTCGTTCAGCATACGATTATTATGATTGTAATGGTCCAATAGAACTTGTGTACAAAACTGATCCTATTACTTTTCCTACTCCTTCCCCTGGTCGATATGCAGTAATAGTCAATTCCAATGATGTCGTAACAGCAGGCGCATTGCCTTTTGGGTTCACAGCAACCATTATTTTTCCTCCTGGAGAAAATGAAAAAACCGTTTTATCCATTCAAAAGGAGATCCATGCAACTTGTGTCGAAAGAAAAATATCTGTGCTTGGTGGACATAGTGAAGTATCAAATGGAGTTAACCGACCAATTGTAGTTGGTTCTATGATCGGTTTTGTACCTAAGAAGTATAGAGTTTCACGAAAGATTAAAGCAGGTGATTTCATTGTATGTTCAGGGTGGGTTGGCGCAGAAGGCACCGGAATTATAGCTTCTGAAGCCAAATCGTTTTTAAAACGGCATTTAACAGAAAAACAACTTGATCGAATCCAAATGATAGGAGAGAGTATAGATATAGCAGATAGGACCCTTAAAATTAACAAAAAGTTTCAACCACGACTTATTCATGATGCGACTGAGGGAGGAGTTCTTGGTGCAATTTATGAAACTCTTTCTCCACTTGGTTTTGGAGCAGAGATTTCTCGAGATACATTCCCAATTTCTGAAGAAACTCAAAAAATTTGTGATCTCTTGAACATCGACCCACTTAAATTGATATCTTCAGGTTGTGTCTTGTTTATTTCCGATTTAAAGACATGTGAGAAAATCGTAAAGGACTCGCCTGATATCCCAACAAAGATTATTGGGGAGGTTCATGAAAAGGAAAATCAACTAAGGCTTGACGGTTCAATTGTCTCAGATCTCAAAGGTGATGCTCTGGTACAAGGCTTATTAAATCTGGAAGCGATGATGAAAGACTCTACATAGACATTTATATGCCTGAAAGGGTTTGTGAGCATGATGGACATTTTTAAAGATGAAATTACAGAGATTTTACTAAAAGCAATACAAAATATTGACATTGAAACAAATAAAGAATTAATTTCTGAAACGATAGAGAGTCCACCTGATCCTAGACTTGGAGATATGAGCAGTAATTTGCCATTTAAATTGGCTAAAAATCTCCGAAAATCCCCTAAGGACATTGCTTCTATTATAAAAGACCAAATAAATCCAATAAATCACACATTACTAAAAAATGTTGAATTAGCTGGAGGAGGGTATATCAATTTCTTTTTTGAACCCAATGAGATGGTAAATCGCGTTGTTTTTCGAATTTTAGAGGAAAAAGACAATTTTGGATCGGTAAATCTTGGAAAAAATCGCAAAATGGTTGTTGAACATACCGCAATTAATCCAACTAAACCTCTTCATATTGGTCACTTGCGAAATGCTGTTTTAGGAGATTCAATTGCCCGGATTCAAGAAAAATGTGGATGGAAGGTAGAAATTCAAAATTATATAGATGATATGGGACAACAGATGGCGGTCCTCATTTGGGCAATGAGGATTGGATTACATCACAAAATATCTTCACATTCGGCGGAGAACTTTGATGTTTGGTTAGGGAGAGTCTATTGCGAAGGTGCTGAAAAAGTAAAATCGGAGTCTAGAGAAGCTGAAGTTGCTGATGTCCTTCGAGAAATGAAAGAAGGGCAGGATTTATTCTCTTTTAGTCGTCAACTTGCTGAAAAGTGTGTCCTTTGGAATTTACGTACAGTTTGGCGACTTGATGTATTATATGACCTTCTTTTTTGGGAATCAGATGTTGCTCTTAGTGAAATCTGGGAAAAAACTTACAGTTTGCTAAAACAGAATCCAAATTTCGATGAAGAAATAGAAGGTGAGAATAAGGGCTGTTTTGTTGCACGATTAAGCCATCTAGATGAATTCAAGGGTGATAAATCTCCTAATAAAATTCTCGTTCGATCTAACGGTTTACCAACTTATGTAGCTCATGACATTGCTCTACAAATGTGGAAATTTGGACTCGTAGAAGCTAATGTGAAGTTTCAAGATTTATTCACACAAAAAACCCCCCATACTGAAAAATCACGTAAATTGTGGAGTAGTACTCCTCTTCTTGGTGAAATTTCAAATCAATTCGGGTCAGCCGACCTTATTTGCAATGTCATAGGAACAGAGCAGGATTACCTACAAAAAATCGTCAAATTAACATTTAGATTATTTGGTGACGAAAATAAATATGAAAAATCCTTTCATCTTAGTTATAAACATGTTAAGTTACCAGGTGAAAGATTTAGTGGAAGAGTTTGCAACTGGTATTACGAAAAAGCTTGGGCTGATGCTGTTATAGATAGTGCTATAGAGATTGCCACTGAAACTGCCCGATCTAAGAGAAATGATCTTTCCCCTGCTAAATGGCGTGAAATTGGAGAAATTATAGGGACTGGAGCTGTACGCTATTGGTTACTCAAGTTTTCTCCAGAAACTGAAATTATCTTCATCAAAGAAGATGCTACAAGTTTGGAAGGTGATACTGCTCCATTTCTAGTTTATTCACTAATTCGGTGCCGTGGAATACTAAAAAAAACTGAAGAAACAAAATTTGAAAAAAATGATCCTAATCTCGCACAAATTCAGTCCGAAGCAGAATTAACCCTAGTTCGGTCACTTGCTGCTTATCCTGGCAACGTTCGAGATGCTTCAATGGGAATGAAACCAAGTATACTAACAGCTTATTCGTTTGAATTAGCTTCAATATTTAACAAATTTTATGAAAAATGCCCAGTTTTAACTGCTCCAACTAAAGGGCTTATTAATGCTCGACTACATCTTGTTCAAGCTACAACCATAGTTCTTGAAAACGTTTTAGAACTTCTTGGTATTCCAATACCGTCAGAAATGTGATTTACCTGTAATTTAACTACAGAGGGTTCATTCGTCTTCGAAGAGCCTCTGATTCTTCTGAAGGCGAAGGAATGGGTGGTCCAAAGATGTTTTTTTCTTTTGCAATCATTTTTTGTTCTAATTTTCGTTTTTGAGATATTTCTTCGCGAAAAGCAAGGTTTATTCCGAGCTTGGCAGAAGAATAGCCTCCTACTATGAGGAGAAACAATGTTTTGAATGCATGATCTGCTGCAGCTATCAAAACTCCAGTTTTGACATCTAACTTAACAAGTTCGAAAATAACTGCAATTGCCAATTCATATGTTCCTAAACTTCCTGGAAGCACTGGGAAGATAAATGTCAAATTACCAATCACAGATGCAAGCGTCGCTAATACAAAAGTAATATCTGAGTTTCCAGATAAATCTTTTGCTAGAAAATAGATCATTGCAGCTTCAAGAATCCAAACAAGAAATGATAGAACAACGCAAGCTAGTAATTTTACAATTCCTGCCTTTCTTAAGGCTGTTAACCCTTGTTGAAAACTAAGATAAAAATTGAGAAGTTTTTCTTGAAAAGGTCCGAACAAACGGAAAAGAGGAGCAAGTCGATCTCCCCAAATTGACATTAATATAAGGAACACGTTGAGTATAGCCACTAATAGTACACCAAAAAACAGAAAAGTTTCGATATTACGATCCATTGGATATTCTTCTTTCACGTATAAAAACGAGACAGCAGCGATCGTAAGGATGGCTATAATATTTAATACATGTTCAACAACTATTGCTGCTAATCCTTCAGCGTAATTAATGCCATATTCTTCTCTCAAGACATGTAGTCGTATTAATTCACCCGCCCGAGCTGGAGTACAAGTATTAAGAAATAAAGCTGATGCTTGAGCATGAAATAATGGAGTCCAGCTGACTTTGTAGCCAAGAGAACTAGCTAGAATATGTAATCTTACAACTCGAACTCCTACATCAAGAGAATACAATATTACTAGTAGAAATAGAACTTCAAGGGAGATTAGTTTGAATTTCTCAAACAGTTCTTCAGGGCCAATATAAGCGATAATAATTACAATAACAATAATAGATACTGATATTGTTATTAGGTCCCTTGTTTTCATTGAAATTGATCCCATAAGAAAGCTTAGTCCATTAACAAGGACTTCTAAATATTTATCTTCATATAAACGACTTTAAAGCTTCATTTATAGAGTTATAGGCAAAAAACCTCCGGTTTTACATAGGAGATGAAGGTTGTACTAAAATTTTGTCACTTATTTCAAAAGGGTGTCTGTAACCCTTTTAACCGAGAATCATTGAATTTAATATGTCCCGCGTGATTTGACATGTGCACGCTTGTTAAAACTGTAGTCTTACCTCTTGACCCAGCTACCAACAAAGGGAAGATCAACCAACTGACACAACTAACCCGACGTTGTACCTTCAGTGTGTCCCTTTTCTTAGACGTAGCACGAGAACAGAACGTTTCTGCAAGAGGGGAGTTAGAACGGTTCCGTCACGTTATTCAAAAAAGAACTGACCTATCATCTGGTCTAACTCAAGCTTGTCGTGATCGGGCGTCTGCTATGGTGAAAGCGTGGGTAACCAAACGGGACAAATGGCAAAAAAAAATAAGAAAATTAGAGACTGAGATCCATAAATTAGAAGACCGTCGGATGAGCCTAGAACATCAACTCGGGACTCTTTCACCTCGCGCCATTAAAACTAAGGCGAAAAAGGAGAAAAGACTAACAAGCATCCTGAATAGGCTAGTCGTCAAACAAGAATGCATAGCTCGTTTGTTATCGAATTCACCACGATTTCCTGAAATTACCCGTCGTCAGCCTATATGGTTCGATTATCGGATCGGGAGTTTCGTGAAAGCTCAAAAAACAACGAATTTCAAGTACTGGGTTAGTATCAGTACCCTAAAGAAAAGGAAAAAACTTCTTCTGCCTGTCCAGATCTATCCCTATGCAGAACGACGGCTTCGAGAGTCTTCCTGGCAGCAAAAGTCTTTTTGCATTGTTTGGAACCGTGAACGAAAACAATATGCAGTCCACTTGAAACTAGAAAAATCTGTTGCATTTGAACGGTTACATGAAGCCTGGGGCATTGACCTTGGCATCAAGCGCTTAGTCTATGCAATTAATGACAACAATCGTACAATCCTTCTAGATGCTAACGATCCCACGATTTTTTTGTTGCTTTCACGCCTGAAAACCCTAGAGCACCGGATAGCTCGGTTACAACGGTTGAAGAAGATTCGTGTCCTGCAAAAGTTCCGACAGAAAAGGTATGTGATAGCAGAGCAACTCCGAAATGTGGTCGTGAAGAAAACGGTGAGTAGGTTACCCGACAAACCTGTGCTACTTAGCATTGGTCAGCCGAAGAAAATCCGGGAGACCAAGGGTGGAAGAATGAAGAACAGTCCAAATGGTAACAAAACGTCTAAGAAACATCGCAAGCGCCTTCATCGCTGGTCGTTCAAAGCACAAGGCGAAAAACTCTTCACCAAGAGTTTAGAATACG
>JAEOTI010000750.1 GCA_016839955.1 Candidatus Hodarchaeota archaeon
AGTTTTAGTCTAGAATATTTTTCAACATCTTCTGGATGCTTTAAAAGATAATCTCTGAAAATTAGATCGTTAGTCCAATTTTTGCTATTTAATGTGTAAACATGAAAATGGAAAAATGATAATTTCCTTTCCCGTCTAACAAAATAAAATCGGCCAGGAACTCCTTTTTCCCCACAATATTCATAGTTTAAAGATTCTAAAGGTTGAATTATTGATAATCCAACGTTTTGAGACTTAATTACAGCAAGAATATCAATAATTGGTTTAGCAAGACATCCTGGAATAGAAGTACTTCCGATATGTTGGATATCGATTAATTTCGCTCCTAGAACCTTTTCCAATCTTTTTTTCTCATCTGAAAAAGCTTGCTTCCACTCTTGGGTATAAGGGCGTAGTTCAACTGAATTTCTTTCTAATCCAATCATTCAAAATCCCAATTTTGAAACTGTTTCTGAAGAAAGTCCTTAGGTTGGTTTATTTGAGTCGTACGACTTCAAATCACCTTATATATCTGAATTTTGACCTATCTAAAAATCTAAGTCTGGTTCCAGATATGAAAGGATTTCTACTACACCATTATAATACACTAGAGAGACAATTTGATATAAATCTGCTCCTGTTAGGTCTTTTACCTGCTTATGATACCAATTGGTCTATTCAGCAACTTCTAAGATTTTAATCTGGACAGTTGTCCTTTGAGACAAGATTTCTTTTAGTAATTCCTTAATAATGGTCTCCTTTGTCTGAAATTTCTCTGAAATAACCGGAATATGTATTGGATTAATAGCAAATTTTGGTTTTTCATCTGCCAATGCTTTTTCGAACAGTTCATGAAGTGTTTTTGCAAAATCTTCTTTTGTTAATCCTTCAAAGATGTCTTTAGTCCTTTTTTTAACCACTTTTAGAAGTCTAGTTGTTTTCGGAGGGAATCGATTATAATATTTTTTTTATGATCTTGAAATGAAGAGATTTTAATTTACGCTTTTTTGGAACATAATTCAACATAAAAGATGTAGAATTAAAATTAAACAGTTAGAAGGATGAAAACAAATTGAAGAAGCGAATTGGTATCTTGGGAGGTATTAGTTTTACTTCAACTATTGAATATTATGAACTACTTCATCAAAAGTACTTCGAAAGATTCAGTGATTATTATTACCCTGAAATTGTCATTTATAGCCTCGATTTTCAGAAATTCACTGATTTTGAAGATAAAGGAGATAGAAAAGGGTACATTGAATACATTTTGTCTGGAATACGTGCTCTCGAAAGAGCTGGTGTTGATTTTATCATTTTAGCAGCTAACTCACCACATGCAGTTTTTAACGAAGTTAAAGAACAAGCAAAGGTGAAACTACTAAATATTGCAGAAATGACTGCTAAGAAGGCAAAAAAGAGCGGAATGCAAACACTTCTCCTCTTAGGAATAAAGTTTACCATGCAATCCGTGTTTTACGAGGAAATATGTGACAAATACGGTATAAAAGTTGTTTTTCCTTCTGAAAATGAACAAAACGAGATTAACCGGATTATATTTGAAGAATTGGTTATAGGATTATTTAATGAAGAAAGTAAGGAAACTATTTTTAACATAATCGAAAACTATGAGGTTGATGGAGTAATACTGGGATGTACGGAGCTTCCTTTGCTTATCAAACAAATAGATACTCAGATTCCTCTTTTAAATACCCTAGAACTCCACGCTGAAGCTGCACTGGATTATGCGTTAACGGAGAGAACGTAATTTTTATGAATCTGACCTTAAGGAAAATAGATTCCAAATAGAGAATATCCCAGAGATAAAGGACCTCTAAAATATTTACATTACATTCGTCCCAATCAACTAACCATTTTATCTTCCGTAGAATTAAGTCTAACGATTTTAAAAGACAGATTATTTTTAGGTAATCAAATGACATTTCTGTTTGATATCAAAGGAAATGAGACTCGAGAGACATTTTTTGATTTTGGAGATCTCACACCTATCGTTAAGTTTGGAATATTCTACCCTTTAATGACTTTTGTATCATTAATCTTCCTAATAGGCATCCTACGTCTTCTAAGAATATGGTATCGTGGTAGGGATCCAATTCCAATATGGAAGCTACCCTTTGTTCTCTTGCATCGTTTGTTTGACCTATCAAGAAGCAAGAAAATTGGGGGATCGAAGATCCTTCAACGGGGAATTTATCCTTGGATTATGCATACTAGCATTATGGTTGGTTTTATCGGACTTTTTTTTGTTACATTGATTCTTTCTCTTCATGAATGGGTTCATCCATTTCTTAAAGGTTGGAACTATATTATTTGGACACTAGCAGGGGAGATTTTTGGAATAATATTTATCCTTGGAACAATAATGGCCTTAGTTAGACGAAATGCATCGGGAAAAACGCAATTTACTACAGCTAGACCCATAGACTCCTTAATATTATGGCTATTTCTTTTAATTGGTATTACTGGATTTATTGCAGAAGCGCTCAGACTAGCAGCACTCGCCCAGGAATATGGGAGCATTCCGGATTTTGAAATAGCTAGTTTTGTAGGTTACTTCTTAGCTTCAGCATTTATAGGACTGGATAATGAAACAACGATCTTTTTAGTCCATATCAATTGGTTTGTCCACGTAATTCTAGTAGCAATCTTAATTGCATATTTACCATACTCTAAACTAACTCACATGATAATTTCGGGTATTAATGTCCTTTTAGCTCCCAAGGCTCATTGTGGAACAGTAGCATTTCCAGAAGAGGGAATTGGTAAAGTAAATGATTTATCATTTCTACAATTGATTTCTCTAGATGCTTGTATGGAATGTCATAGGTGTCATAATGCCTGTCCTGCTCAACGGAGTGAAGAAGCTCTTTCTCCTATGATGCTTATAAAAGACCTCCAATTGGCAACTCATTCTACCTACGGATTAGAAAAGCTTTTTAAAAGGAAATATAATCAAAAACCACCTTATGAAATCTTACATGGGCAGTATGGACGGAGAGGCATTACTCCAGAAGTACTTTGGGCATGTACAACATGTATGGCGTGTGTATATGAATGTCCTGTATCAATTCGACATGTTGATTTGATAGTAGGACTTCGAGCGTGTTTGGTTGAGAAAGGGCAACTATCAAGTAAAGCATTGACTGAAGCATTGGATTCAGCATTGGAAAACGGAAATGTTTGGAGTCAACCAAAGAGAGATCGCATTAAATGGATGAAACATCTCGATTTTGAGATTCCCCATATTAAAAAGACCAAATCCAAAGTTCTTTGGTATGTTGGGGATACAGCTTCATATGATCCAAGAAATCATCGAACAATAATCGCGTTCGCTCAGATCCTTAAATCCGCGGGAGTCGAATTTGGGGTTCTAGGGAAGGATGAGATCCATGATGGAGATAGTTCACGAAGATTAGGAGAAGCAGCTCTCTTTGAAATGATTGCAAAAAAGAATATTAAGAAATTTAAGAAGTTTGGAGTAAAGAAAATAATCTGTACTAGCCCACACTCCTATAACACTTTCAAAAATGAGTATCCCGCACTTGGGCTTGATAATATAGTAGTTCTTCATTATACTCAATTCTTAGTTCAATTGATGGAAAGTAAAAAGCTCGAAATCTCTGAGGTTGAAGATCTAAAAACTTGTGTAGCCTTCCATGACCCCTGTTACCTCTCTCGTTATAATAATGAGACCGAGGCTGCGCGTAAAATCCTAAATGCCATCCCTGGTTTAACTCTTTGTGAGATGGAAGATAATCGAAAGAGAAGTATGTGTTGCGGAGGTGGAGGTGGTGGAATGTTTCGAGAAACCCGGGTAAAGTTTCGTGTATCTGAATTAAGGGTTCTCCAAGCAATGAAAACTCCAGCAAAACATATCATTACTGCGTGCCCGTATTGTCTCAATATGTTAACTGATGCAACAAAGACCATCGGGAGTAAGGTGGAGAGCGATTTGCTCGTTGATGAATCAACTTTAGCAGTACTTGATCTAGCTGAGTTAGTAGCTGAGGCTATGGGCTTGTGTAAACGTCTTACGCCCTACTGCATTGAATAAAATCCGTTTTTTATCTAGAAACGAATTCAGGACACGCAATTTCATCTTTCTGCATCATA
>JAEOTI010000751.1 GCA_016839955.1 Candidatus Hodarchaeota archaeon
ACATAGCAATCTTTATAGTTTTAATGTCTGAGAAATTAAAACCTATTTTTTATACTCATTCAACATGTGGAAAAATTAGATATTCCTGGATAGAAAGTTAAATATTTTTGATATTCCATGAGGTATCAAGGAATATTAAATCTTTCCTGGAGACAAGATGGAACTGTAGAACCTCCCATAATTGATAAAGTTTGTTCTCTTAATTATTATTTTTTCTTTTTAATGGTAGTTTTGTTGAAGGAAGCTTTAATTTTTCTGTTATTTGTTGTCTTTCTCTGTAATTTATTTTATGTAATGAAGCATGAACAATAACCATGAGCTCCATTATTCTTTTTGCTATTCTTGAAAAGCTATTCTTTTTAGTCAATTTAGCAATATCGTTTATTTGCACTCTTTTGTTATACCACATTAATGTTCCATGCAAGACTAATCCTGTTACTGGATTGTTTATATCCTTATGTATTTTTTTAATAACAGATGTTAATTTATTAGAACCTAATGAGTGAATAATATTATTGACATATCCAAAAATTAATAAGAATATTATGTTCCAATATATTTTTCTTGATTGTTCTCTTAATTCCTCTTTATCTAATTTCTTTTCTTTTCCTTCAGTTAATTCCTCTAATTTATCTGAAATTAATTCAATTAGAGAATTTTCCGCATCAGGGTCTTTTATATATTCGAAAAGACAAGTTAAAGTCCTTCGATGAACATTCATCGCTTCAATAAATATCTTCTCAAGCCTTTTTCTTTCTAGAGAGCCAGCACGATTTTTAATTATCCGTCCCATGACCTCCACAGTTTTAATTGCCCTCCTAATTTCTATATATTCTGGACCACTTGATTCATCATCTTCATCATCCTTTTTTGTTTCTAGTTCGTCTTGTATTTGTAAGCTTTTTTTTCTCATACTTTCAGGAGTTTTATTTGAAGGTGGTAGAACAGCTTCTATTATATCATCAACATTTTCATCTAAAAGCTTAAGTTCATTTTTTGTTAAAGTACATGGTTTATAATCCTTGAATAAACTTCGTGCATTTTTAATAACTTCATTTAGTACAAAAATATTTTTCGAATGATGTGATATGAAAATAGAGATATATGCATTTTCATTCACATGAAGGTTATTTAATATCTGTTTTATAATATCTTTTTTCTCATCAATATGTTCGGCGAGATATTTACCCACAAAGAAGTAATAAATATACGGATAAGTGAATGAATAATAATTAAAACTATTTACTGTAATAATCTTAACTTTTTGTAATTTTTTGAGCAAAGTTTCTTTATTTAATGGGAAATTAAATTTTTTTGTATAATAATCCATAAATTTTTTAAAATCTGATGATGTTAATTCATATTTCTTTTTATTGTAAATATAAAATGCAAACTCAGTTAGAAAATTTATATAAGTGTCTATATCTTCATTCTTTACATTTTGTCTTCTTAGAAATAAATAGATTAATGCCTGATAACAATGACCTTGAGATGTTATATCTTGATTTAGTGGTTTTGTATATGATTCAAGAGAACTTATCATAAGTAAAATATAAAAAGGATAAGCTGGCATAATACCACTGCTAAAAATCTTACCTAATGATGTGTCAATATATTCTGTTATTTGGTCAATATTTTGATATAAAACATTGTCATCATTGGGTAAACTTTCTTCTTTATCTGTAGCAATTAACCAATTTTTAATTAATTCATATCGTAGTGATGGTTTTAATTCATTTATCTTAAAGGATTTAAATGATTTAACAATTAATTCATCTTCAAAATTCAGACTGAAGACATCATCAACTGTTATTATACAATTAGGATATTCGGATAATTTTTTAATTTGTTTTTCTTTATATTTTGTATAATGAAAATCATCTATTATCGGTATAATTCTTTCTTTATCGAATTTATCTATTGAGCTTTCTTCATATTGTTTATTGAAGTATCTTTTAATTATTTGGTCCATCTGTCCAAGAAGTTTATTGCTTTTATCAGTTATAAGAACTGGAATAAAATTCTTTTTTCGTAATTCTATGAAAATTTTTTTACATAAAGTTGTTTTTGAGGATTGGTCTGCTCCTGCAATAAGGATTTTATTATAATCTAATATATCTGTTATAAGTTCCTCTGAACTTATCCTTTTTTCGTATTCCTTTAAATCATCGAATTTATCTAATTCTGGATATACAAATATGTCATCTAATAATATTTTCTCTTTTTGAGAATGTGCTGTTGTTAACATCTCTGTATCTTGTAAGAATTTTTTAAATTCATCTTTTAATATCAATTGTTTAATCATTAATTCTTTCTCAATTACTCTTTTCAACCCTTCATAAACATCATGCCAGGCATCATCTGGTTTTTCAAAACTTGAGATTGGATTTCCATCTGTGGGTAATGCTAATAATTTTTTAATATTTTCATCATCTAGCCAACCACATTTAGACAGTATTATTGGTATAACTGAAATCCCCTTCTTTTTTCGTAATTCCAATGCTCTCTCTGTTTCTTTCTCACAACTGGGTGATGAAAGAAAATTTGCTGAGATAAATAAATAAATAATATCAGCATCATCAAGATTATTATCAGTTTTTTTCTCATAGTCTTCACCAGGTAATATCTCACGGTCATACCAATCTTCAATTAATCCTTTCTTTTTTAATGGAGTGATATGTTTTTTAAAATTGTTAATATAAGAATTTTCGTTAATATTATCTTTGTGTGAATAACTAATAAAAAGTTTTAATTTCATTATATCTACCATTTACCCATTTACCATTAATTCTTACCTACTCATAATTTCCAAATGTTGCTATGTTTTAACTGTTTTTCCTATAAAAATTAATCATCACTGGCATCAATACCTTCCACCCACCCCTTTCTCAACTATATAAACAAAAAAGACAATGTGCCATTAGATGCGAGGGACTCCTTCTGGTGCATCCTTTTTTCAATCCCGCCCATTCTCCTCACTGTCTTTCAATAATTGCTAGATAGGAACAAATGGAATTTTTCCCTTTTTTATACTATTTTTTAGACCTTGAATAAAAAGTTCAGATATTTTTTCACCCTTATAATCTAGGCTGAAACCCTGATAATAACTTTCACCAATGTTCAGTTCATCCCAGTCAAAAGAGTCAGGTGTAGTTTCTGGAAATTCAGTCATTTTTCCTCGAAAAATTACTTTATCATTTTGCAGTAATTCTCCTTTTATAATACCAATATTTTTACTCGTTTTTTTATGCTCAACGATTAGGATTAATTTTTCAAAGTCTACCAGCTTTTTGTCATCCAGTAGAGCTTTTAATATTTCATCTTTCGAAGGATATCTTGGTTTTTTCCCTCTTGATTTTTTAGTATTTGCCATATTTTCACCTTATTGATTTTTTTAGCTGATATATTTTTATAAAGATTAGATTCCAAATGTTGAACCTGCTACCTTGATTACCACAATTATAAAAAATAATGCTGAAACTATTGAAATAATGGCTGCTATCAAGGGATTTACACCAAATGATTTCATAAGAGTTTCAGTAATCTGACCTTCGACCCAGAATTGTATAAACATTGGAATTACTATGAGTATAAAAGCAGGTATTCCAATTACAATGGCAATAATTGTTCCTAGTCCCAAATATTGA
The DNA here is from genome assembly GCA_016839955.1 of Candidatus Hodarchaeota archaeon. The sequence continues at coordinate 3,648 of JAEOTI010000751.1, forward strand.
TACCTCCACCTAAAATTTACTATTTTTCTATATATCTTACATGTTTACCCATTTCCCCCTCAAGTCAAGTGGAAAACCTCAGAACAAAGATTTCTGTTGCTTATTTTTGAACTCTTCCCATTTTTCTTCTGAAATTTTTGAAAGAATTTTAATGATTTCATTGTAGGTATTTTTATCCCCAAGGTGATTCCACATCTCTTCACCAAGTAGAACTTGTTTATCCATATCCACAATTCCTTTGCAAAAGGCCCAAGAATAATCTTTTTTTGTAATGTAAGGATTGTAATGTAATGCATAGAATCCATTATGTTTACCAGAAATTTGTCTGAATTGTAGAACCTTTTTCTTCGCCTCTGTTGTTTGGTCTAAATTTGGTTTTGGCGATTTAATTTCATAGAATAATGGGCCATTCTTATGGTCTCCAACATAGAGGTCACAAACAATTCTAACATTAACCATTTTATCAGTTTTCGCTTCTTCAATCTCTTTCATTTCTGAATCATGGTCTGGAACTCTGGTGGCATCACCAACCTCCTTCCTCAGTTCTCTACAAATTCTATCAATTTTTCGAACGGCACCTTCATCTAATTTGCAGTATAACCGGTGGTCAAGATGGACATCCTTGTATAAATCCTCAGCAATAATTTTTGCTAGATTTGGAACAAATTTCATTCCTACACTAGTCACTAAAGAACGCTCTTTTAATGCAGCAATTGCAGCTTCTGGAGTGAAAAAAATACTATGCCAAGGATATGCTTTTTTTATGATATCGGGGTCAATTTTTAACTTGAATATTTTGTTATCAAAGAAATCTCTGGTAAGTTTATCGATTTTACTCACCGTGGATTCCGACAAAGACATACATACTGCGATTACTCAGATAAACTTATAAGTTGTGTGTCAATTTAGGTATTTGGAGGTCACTATGGGTATACTTTATTCTATACCGTTAAAGGTAATCGGAAATAATGGAGCACTTAAATGTACAATCCCCAAACAGATAGCTGAGAAAATGCAAGTGGTCAGAGGAGATACAATCATTTGGGTGCTATTTGATGATGGTCATGTGGAGCTAAAAAAAGAAACGGGGTAATATGGAATCCATTATTAAATTCTATATCGGGGATTGTCTAAAATTGTTCAAAAAAATTGATGATGATACAGTTGATATGATTTTTGCTGACCCTCCATACAATGTAGATAAAAAGTACTATTCTGTGAACGATAACAGGACAGATTATTTCAAGTGGATGAAAAAATGGATGTCACAGTGTTATAGAGTTCTAAGGCCTAGTGGAACGGCATATTTTATGAATGCGCCAAAAAACTTTGGTCAACAAGAAGCAACCATAAAGTCCGTTGGATTTGAGATTAAAAGTTACATAATTTGGATGAGGAGAAATCCTGCCCCTGCAAAGAATACATTCCCTAATGTCCATTCAGATATTCATTATTGCATAAAGCCACCTTGTAGTAAAAAATATTTTGATGATTCTGAGACGGTTTGGTATGAACTAAGAAGGAAAGATGGATTAATTGGCAAAGACCATAGGCCTTATGATGTCTGGTTAGACATTCCAAAACTTGTTCCTGGTTTTATGGCTCAACCAGAAGTAGTATTGAAATCTAATGGAAAAAAAGCAATGGTACTGCCAAATCAGTTGCCTGAAAAACTTGTCTGGCGGTGTGTTCAATCGAGCACTCAGGTTGGAGATTTAGTCATTGACCCATTTCTAGGTATTGGAACAACAATGAGAGTTTGTGCCAAGAATGGAAGAAGATTTATTGGATTTGAAATCAATAAAGAGTACGAAAAATATCTTGACGAACAAAAAAATAGATTCAGTAAAAGCGCAGAAATCATTCAAAGCAAATTAGAATAATTAAATCTAACCTTCTCTCACCCATGGATTGAACCAACAACAACTTTCAGCATCTGGATTATAGGTCTCGTTTACGCCATAGGTTTATACATCTTTAGTTTCATCTCTCCATTTACAAAACTCACAATTCTCTCCACTTTCAGGTATTTCTCCGGTCAAAATTATCATTCGCTTTTAATCTTACTCAAATACAACCGTTTAGATTCCTCAGGATTTACATATTCTTTCAATATGTCCAACAGTTTCTCATCCCATTTCTTTTCCTGTATAATCTTGTTTATCGCATTTGTGTCAAGTTGTGCTACTTCCTCCCACTTGCCCTTTTCTCTGAGTAATTGCTCTAACCTATCACGTTCCTCGCTGTGTTTTGATGGACATGCATATCGCTTACTTACTCCAATTTTTACTTTATTGCCCGAACCAAATACAACATCAATATTCTCCCTCTCCGCAAAGGCAATTATCGCTTCCTCCAGTTTATCAATCTCAGCGTATAAATCCAACTTAATCTGTTTCTTCTTATTCTGTAACTCGGCATACCTGTTTACTAGCTTGACACCTGGGTCATTCAGATATTCATTTACAGGTTTGTCTTCCAGTTTATAGAGATGAGACCATTGACGACATATCGGTTTGAACTCACACCAATCACAAAGTCTCGATGGGTTAGTCTTAAACTCCTTTTCACTCTCAATTGCATCTATCAACTGTATGGTATTCTGCTTCAACTCATTGAGTTCCTCATCTGTTCGTGTAGAATCAATCTCTTTGTCAAAAGCTAGGAAATGCCATATCAACCTGACATCCTTTGCATCTGGATATCTTTTCTTTACACTGATTGAATAAAGTGCCAACTGTCTATCATTCTCTATATATTCTGGCAATGGTAAACGTGAATTAGTTTTGTAATCGTGTATCTCATAACATCCATCCTTTCTCTCTGTGAGTCTGTCGATAAATCCCTGTAGTTTGTAATCTCCTGAATCGTCAAGATTTATGATGATGCGGGTTTCTAACGCAATTGTTCTTCCTTGGTCAAACGGTTTGTATCTGTTATAGTAATCAGTGATAAATTTCTCTCCCATCTTTAGATAGTTTGCTGGACTGTAATCTTTCTTTACAATTACAGTTGAATCATTCCAGTTCTTATCCCATATTTCATGAAAAAAATCTATCAAATCCTGCAGTAAGTTTTCTTTTTGATACCGTAGGTCACTATACAGCTTCTCCAGAGTCTCGTGAGCCCTACTTCCAAGAAATGCTTCAATACTTTCTTCGACTTCTGTTTCGACTTTGTCGATATACCGAAGTTTGAATTTCTGAGGACATTGTTCAAAACAACTTAATCGGGAGTGAGAATAGATTGTCATGAGGAAGAGAATGAATTTTGTTGTTTTAATTTTGTTGGAACTTTAAATCTAAATATCTATATTTGATTGAATTTCTTACTAACTTATAAACAATTATAGTATTTACTAAAATCAATGTGATAAATATGTTAAAAGAAGATTACAAAAATCTACAAAAGCAAATTGAGTCCATAGAGTTAGAGAATAGTTTAGCAGACTATCATGCTTTTATTTTTTGGTTCATTGAAACTGCATTTGGACATCAAAAAGAAAAAATTTTAAATTCAATATGTGACGGTACACACGACAAAGGAGTCGATGCTGTAATTATTGACCCCATAGAGTTAAAGGTAATAATAATTCAATCCAAATATGAGCGTGAAGGTGGACAAATTCAGATTAACGAAAATGAAATCAAATTATTGGCAACTGTTAAGAACTATTTTGAATCAAGAGAAGCACTAAATGCTGCAATCAACAGAGGTAATCCAGTTGCTAAAAGATTAATGAACGAAGCATTTGATGCTATCAGGAGAAAAAGATACTCTTTGGAATTGATATTTATATCCACACATAAGAACGCACCTCATTTATATGATTTAATTCACAACACATTAGGCTTTGCTGAAAATGAGTTTAGAGTTTACCATTATCATAGAATTATGCAGATGTACTATGATAAAATGAGAGACTTTACACCAAGTTTGGGAGTTTATAATCTTCCTTTTGTTGATTCAGATAAAGCAATTATTAAAACCTCAGGATATAAATCGTGGGTTCTAACTGTTACAGCCGAAGAAATTCATAGTATGGTACATAAATATGACGATAAATTATTTAGAAAAAATGTTCGAAATTTTTTAGGGAAATCTAGAACCAACAAAAAAATCATCGAGACATTAGAAAAGGACTCACCTCATTTTTGGTACTATAACAATGGAGTTACAGTCCTATGCAACAAAGCAAACATAATCATGGAAAAAGGTTACGTTCGAATGGAAAACCCACAAATAGTAAATGGATGTCAAACTGTTAAAAGTATTAGTAATTTTACTGGTGAACTAAATGGAGAAGTAATGTTACGAATAATCGAGAGTGTTGACCACGAATTTGTTAATTTCTTGACTCTTTACCAAAATTCTTCTAACCCAGTACGAAATCGAGATTTAAAATCAAATGACCCCGTACAGATAAGATTGAAACATGAATTACAGAGGCAAGGATATTATTATGAAATTAAGCGTGGTGAAGAATATCGGGAAATGGCAAAAAAATTCCCAGCACTAAAAAGTCAGTTCGATGGTAGAGTGATAGACAATGAGATACTGGCAAAATTGCTTGCGACGTTACGTATAGGACCTGCAGCGGCATTATCTAGCGGGAGTGATAAATTCTTCGGTGATTATTACGATGCAATTTTCCCTTCAACCATTCCAACGTTTAATTGTTTGGCACCGTTTTTTCTCTACAATATAATTAGAGATACTTACTCAGGAGACACTAAAAAATTCCACACGTTTGAGAAAGACTGGGTTTTTAAGAACAGAGCATTGTCCTATGTTTTGGACTTTATTTATCAACCAATGGGTAAACATGGAACTTGGGAAAAAAAGTTTGTTATGTTCTATCTAAACTCAACAAAAATCCAATACCTGAATTTCTACAAAAAGTTAGAAAAAATAATAAACCAGTTTTTTGAATATACCTATAAAACGTGGGATGAACAGGAATATTATAACACTTATTTACAGAAGTCAAAAACATTAAAGGACATTATTGCAAAATACGACAGTGAGATAATCAAAATAAATCAAGAAATAAAAAATATCTTTAAAGAGATGTTATAGAAAACTATGCGTAATCTATTGTTTTTTTTATTCTCTTTGAACAATAAGATTACATCTGACATAATTTATGTACGTTTTCAACAATTTCTTCAAAATCAAAAGGGGACAAACTTCCGTCTACTTTCAGATTATCTTTGATTAACAGACAATAGTTGTGATAAAGCCGAGCAGCAAAGAGTATTGCACCGATTAGGTGTTTCATCAACAAAAACTTCCAATTTTTTACCAACGAACGACAGTTCATTATTTTTTAGTTTTGTTAAATCTACAGATTTTACAGACCATATTTTAATTCTAACTCCTTTGTTAACCATGGAAGAACATCTTTTGTTCTTAGGTGTTTAGTAATATTTTGCCAACTGCATGTTCTTATTAAATGAGGATATTTTAAAGATTGTTGTGTTTCTTCAACAGCTATGAATCCTTTACCGCCCTTTTGAAAAGATGGGTTTCGGTCATCATAGATTAACACCATATGACCGTTTTCTGGCATTATACTTTCATCACTTCGAACGCAAACTGCTAAAATGTTACGTACTAATTGATAATTTTTGTTTAAAGGACACGGGATAAGGTCAGTGTTGTTTTGCCATTTGAATAATTTCGGTATGTATTTCCAATATTTCGCACCATTTTCAGTTAGAGCACATCTTTCAAGTCTTCCTCTCTGTTGAGTACAATTTCCATTACAATGGTCTTTTTCGTAATTAGAAGCAGAAGTCTTTAAGTTTGGACGAGAGCAAAGTCCTACTTCATCTTCAGTAAATTTACATTCAATTGCAACCTGATATTGACCATCAAAGAAACCATCCAAACTGGTAGAACGAGACTCACCAAGATGATTGATTTTATACTCCATAAAAAAGTTATCAGATGATACACGAGCTTTTCCCAAAAGAGACAGACCAGAATCATCCGTCAAATTAGATAAAAATTCCAACTTATCATAAACCGCTAAGTTTCCTAAAATACTTTGAGCTAATGCCTGTGAACTATTCATACTATGAAACCATTGATGTCTCTTCTTTTGTAAATTAAATAGTCTATCAATTTCATCTAGGGTAGCATCGGGTTTTACAATTACATTATTTTCCGCCTTTTCCTTATAAAAAACAGGTGGACGTTTAATTTGGGAAAATGGACGGTCAAAGAAATCGTTATTATTTGGAAATGTCTTTTTTCGATAAACCCAATATCTTCTGATTAATTCATCTTTATAATCATTATAATCTTCTTTAACTGACATTTTCAGCCAACTTCCTTAATTTAACATCAAACCTCGGTAGGCATCTGTTAAAAACATCATCAATATCCTTATTCTCCATCATCAGCAACTCATAGCATAGGACAATCAAATCAGCAGTCTCAATAGTCCAATGCTCATCATTGTTGTTATATCGTTCTTCTATCTCCTCGATATGTGCCTTCATCATTTCAATTATCTTTTGTTTATCGCTCTTGTTGATTTTGCTAGAAAGTTCGGTTATTTCCATTAGTTTGTCTTTAAACTCATCATGCAACAATTGCATTTTTTCCTCCTCCAAATCTACTATTTCATTCCATCCTTTTCAATCCTTAATATTTTTCTTCATTTCTTCAAATTCTTCTTTGCTTATTTCACCTTTAGCATATCTTATGTTTAATATTTCCAGGGCATCTTCTTCTTTCTTACTCCCTTCCTTTTTATAATTATCAATTTCAATACTCATAAAAGCAGGGGCAACTAAGAGTATAATGCCAATTACTATTAAAATAATAGAAATAGGTATACTCGCCTCTCTAAAATTCGATAGAAATGTCCAAAAATCATAGTTATCTCCAGAGAGAAAAGCATTGGTTCCTTCATTACGAATCCAATTTTCTGTAGTCAAACCAAAAAGGAGTAATATAGTACCAATTACTATTAATACCGAACCCATCTGCTTTAATTTTATTATCCTTTTATTCTCGGCAGTAAGTGTTACTTTCTTTGCTCTCACCACAGGCTTTTTTTCTTTAATTAGTTTCAGCTTATCATAACACGATTTACATACAGTTTTATTTTCTCCATCAATTGGATGGTCGTAGCTACTCGTAATGCCAATATCCTTACCACATTCGCAACATTTTCTCAAATCTTTCCTCCTCCAAATCTACAATTTCATAACTATCAAGTGATGATTATTCACCTTTCTTCTCCTTCCTTTTCTTCCTATAACATGTGTCACACATTCCTTTCACCCTGGCTAAATTGTTACACTCAGGTACACTACAGATTTTTCCTCTGTTGTCTTGGTGTTTCATTTTTTCTTCAACCCATTGAGAGATGGTTATTCATCAACATCGCCATTTTATTTTTTACCACTTCCTGATAAATTATCATAAAGTGCTAATACTATACTTGTAACAGCGAAACTATGTCCTAGAAGAGATAAAGGAGGAATTGCTGAAGTACTGCTTCCCAAAAATTCATATCCGTAACAAGCCCAAGCCATGATGAGACAAAAAGCAACTATGATTTTTAACTTACCCATTACCTTTTTCCTCCTCCAAATCTACACTTTCAAATTCTTTTTTATTAATAATGTTCCTAAGTTATCAGAAAGAGGTTTAGCAAATTCTTCTATCGGTTTAAACTCCTTAAAACCACCTGTGTTTGGATTTGAATCG
>JAEOTI010000752.1 GCA_016839955.1 Candidatus Hodarchaeota archaeon
GGATATGATATGCTTATTACACCCCCTGCTGGTGAGCGAGAATTAAGAATCTCTCCGGCTGTTAGAGGTCGCAGACAAATTGGAGAAGACGGTTTAGGAGCTGTTCTTGGTTCTAAAAAGATTAAAGCAGTTCTTATTGAAGGATCAACTTCAAATGTCACTCATTTAGATATTGAAGAATCTTTTCTAATTCAAGAAGCCTTGAGTTCCTCCAATGGAAAAAAATCACTTATTGCTAACAATTTTACTCGTTTATCAAAATCACGTTTGCCTAAACTCTGGGCTGGAGCTATTTCTCCTTCAGGTGCAATTTTCTTAGGCTCTAATTTAGGGATATATGATGATGATATCTTACTAAGAATTAGTCGATATTGTTTCAATCAAGGTCTATCACTTAGGTTTGTTGGAGCTGTTTTAGGAGTTTTTACTAGTTTAGTTAAAGAAGGGCACTCATTTGGCTATTCAAATATAGAATTTGGCTCAAAATCTATTTTTGACGTAATAAAACATATGCAAGAGGATAAGGGAATAGCACATCAAATGACATTTGGTCCAGAATCATTTGTTGCACTCCGTGGGGAAAAATCACCTACGGTAAAAGGAGAAGTAGGTATTGGTATTCATCCTGGAGCATCTACTGGGTATGCCTTAAATTTCGCGTTAAGTGGAAATCCAGTTAGGACTCTCATTCCTTTTATTGAATTTCTTGGATATCCGTTTGGAATGAACCCTAGTTCTTGGAAGGGCAAAGGAAGAGTTTTATGCTGGGCTGACGATTATTTAGCGGGATGTGACGCATTAGGTATCCCAATGGAAGACACTGTGAAAGCCACAAAGAAATGGCCCTTTTTTAACATTGTATTATCATTATCAACTAAGAAAGGACTATACCAGGGTGTTGGGCTTCCTGATATGGTAATTACACAACTAACTGAATCTGAATTCGATATTTCTGTACAAAAAGTGCAACAAATGGGAGCTAGATCAATAATCCTTGAACGACTGTTTGGAACTAGAGAGGGACTTACTGGATCAGATGATAGGCTTCCTGAATTCTTTCTTTCATCAAAACCTCTAGAAAAGTTTCCTGCAGTTAAAGTGCCGAAGAAATTGTTCTATCGAGGAAAAGGTGAATATTATAAATCCCGAGGACTTCTGCCATCTGGTCTTCCTTCGTTAGACACATTAAAAACTTTAGAAATAGATAAATTAATTTCGTTATAGTCAGATTACTCTAATAGAACTATAGAATTAACAAGAAAACTAAAAGCCGTGGATTTTGATAGACAGTTTCGCTCGTTGATCTGAAGTCTCTTCATTGTCTTCTCTACTGAGTTCAATAGTAAAGGTTTCTCCACATTGGCAAATGGGTTTCACTTGTCTATTAGTATTAGAAAGAGAACTCTGGTTCTGTATTGGAATCCAGAGTACGTTTCCACATTGACAAGAAAGGCGAAGCTCTACATTATTTACAGTTGGAGTCTCTAATTTCAGATCTTTTGAAATAAGATGGGGAGAATGCAGGTTTTTCAGCTCCAACCAAGTAGATGAGCATAATTTTGGCTTATGCAATAATCTGAATAGTATGATACAAAGCTAGATTATAAGGTCTTTTACCTGAACAGAAGAATAACACGTATTTTTTGAAATGATTTGACTATTATATTCTACTTATGAATAAACTAGAGATACTTATTAACGTTTATTCAATGTTTAAATGGAGCTGATTTCATAGAATAAAAAGTTATCAAAATAATATTTAGTCTAGACCCTGTACAAAGCTAGAAATTTGCTGTACGGTGTTAGGATCTTCCATTTGGATTCCGCAGGAAGGACAGACATAATATCTGAATTCTTTTTCTTTTCCCCAATATGAAACAACATACTGACCTTGGAGAACTTGGGTTCCACACTCACAGGTATGTTCAGATTCAATAAATTCTTTTTTCAATCTCCGAACTTTTGAGATAATATTTCGGAGATACAGTTTAGGATTGTCAATGCGATGAACTTTGACAGGATCAAACCGTGTTTCAATAAAATCGACTGGACATCCTGCATTATCGCCCATTTCAACTAATTCTGGAAAGACAATGCCGTTGGTAATGAAAAAAAATCTTTTTTCTTCAAAGCTAGTAATATTAACAGTTGTAGCAAGGCCTTTAGAATAATCTTGATCGTCAGCAACATGTCCAACCAGTTCTTCGGAGAAAATAAGGGTTGCCATAGAAGGAGTACTATCACCATCAAGACTCAAAACATTTATTTTGGCATTTTCCTCTTTTATTAAAGGTACTACTTCTTTAAAATCTGATCGACTTGCCAAGGGGCCATCTGTCCGTGAGAGGGTATGTGTAGCAACTCGGTGATTATTGTTTTTAAGATAATCAAGCACCGCAAGTGAATTAAGTTGTAATAATTTTTCTTCAGACGCTGTGCGTGGAATAATTACTTCATGGCTCATTGTGTATGTTTCTCCAATCTTGTTTGATATAGGGAATACTCTTAAATTTATTTCCTTGAATGATACTCTCTACTACTTTTATAGGTATATAAAAACCAACTATTGAAAGAAACTTAACAGTCTCTTAAAAACCTTCCAATAAAAAACAGGATGAGTCTTCAGATTGGCTAGCGCTAAATATTGGCTTGTGATTGGCTTCAATGCAAGACCAATTTTAGCATCTCTGAGACGCTTCTTACAGGATGATTCAGGACTTATTGCAGTAGTTGATTATTTTGGGGACATTGAATGTAGAAATCTTTCAGATATTTTATTTTCAGTCCTTAAGCAGGAATCCAATAGAAAATTAGAAAGAAATTTTCATCGATCTCCTGCAGATTATCTTGTAGAATTGGCAGAAATACTGAGTGATGAAATTCCTATTGAAAAAATCCTTATTGGAGGCGGTCTAGATGACCGACCTGATTTATGGCAGCGAATATCGGATATAGGGACGTTGTTAGGGAATAAACCAGAATTGATTAGTGATTTAAGGAATAGGGAAAAACTATATTCACTTGCGAAGCGAATTGGTTTTAGAATACCAGATTTTGAGATATTTAATGAACAATCCAATATTGAAGATCTAATTGAAAAAATTGGAATTCCTTGTATTGTACGAAGATTAGAGAGTGGGGGTGGGCTTGATATATATAGATGTAATAATAAAAAAGAAGCAATATTTATTTGTCAATCTATGTTATCTCAATATAAACAAGGGGCAATAATGTCATACGAACAAGGAATTCCCTCTAGTGTATGTACTGCGAGTACATCTTTTCAAACAACGCCTATTGCTTATAATGAACAACTTCTAAGGACAAAGGGTTCATTTTGCCCGTATCAATTTGGTTATTGTGGAAATATTACCCCTATGACATTGTCCAAGTCATTAAAACAAACACTAGATGACCAATTTTCAGAGTTAGGTGAAAAACTTGGAATTTTAGGTTTAAATGGCTTTGATTTTGTTTTAAACCAGGATGAAGCTTGTATAATAGAGTTAAATCCTCGCTTTCAAGGAAGCTTAGAACCCATAGAACTCTCCTATGACATTAATCTTGTTTCAATTCATTATAATTGTTTCTTTGATCAACTACCCAATATTACACATCCCAAAAGAGTGGCAGTTCGAAAAATTCTTTATACGCCGGAACAGGTGAGGATTCCAGATTTTTCGGAGCTTGTTGCCACAGATCGTCCAATTAAAAATGTGATTCTTCAAAAAGGAAGTCCAATGATTTCGGTACTGACATCAGGTTACACGAAAAAAGCAGCAATTAATGAAGCGATGAGTAGGGAAAAAAAGATTTGGAAAATGCTAGAGATGTGAACTATTATGAGGAATATTACTGTAGGATTATGTCCAATTAATCGAACTTATTCATTCCAAAGAGAGTTTAGAAAGATTGGAATAAATCCAATTACCTTTAATCTTGAAGATGTGATCTTTGATGTCGAGAAGGGTCCCCAAATTACAAGGGGACTTAAGAAATCCTTTGAAAAATTTGACTGTATTATTTCCCGACGATTTGCAGCTCAACAGAATTTAGAACACGTCGCATATTTTATGGATGTCTATTTTCGATTAGAAGATGAAGGCATCTGTTTTATTAACTCACCTCGAAGTCATATGATTTGTGTGGACAAATTAGAGACGTTGGTTCGTCTTCAATCCAAGGGAATTTCCACACCACGGACTATTGCGTTGGCCTCATATGATATTGATCATTGTACAGATGTTTTTCACGAATTAGGAAGTGACATTGTAGTTAAACCATTATTTGGGTCAAAAGGAAAAGAAATTATTCGTGTTCAAGACGAAATTACTTTGCGAGCTATCATTCAGATGTTAGAGCGTCAACTAAAAATTGTTGTACTTGAAGAGTTTATTCCATCAGATTCTTTTCAAGAAAAGAATATTTATGAAGATATCCGGATATTCGTTGCAGGAAACGAAGTAATTGGGACAATGAAACGTCAAAGCAAGGACTGGATAACAAATATTGCGAATGATGGTATTCCTGTTGTTTATGAACCCGACGAAAAACTCAAAGACTTAGCCATGAGATGTTGCGACGCTTGTGAATTGTTTTACGGAGGTGTTGATGTAATTATTAGTGAAGGAACTCCAATTGTAATAGAAGTTAATTCTTTTCCAGGATGGGAAGGTCTTCAAAAAACTGTGAAGAGAAATATTCCAGCCAGGATAGTCTCCAAGATACTGGAACATCTTAAATCTTCATGAAAATCTTTAACAAGTCGTCTTGCTGTAAAAAAAGGTAAAAAGGGGAAATTTCAACGGAAGCGAAAAGCCGTGACAGAGATCACAGTCGCCCTTGAGGAAAGTGAAAATGAAGTTGATGTTTTTGGAGTAAAAGATCTTGTAAGAGTTTCTTTATTTTTAGATATTTATCCAGAAAGATTCATAGTAAGAATTACCGACTCACTAGGAAATACACGATTCACTAAATATTGTCCTGGTGTAAGATCTAGTGACTTTATTTGGCGAATTCCACTAGTTAGTGAGTTAGGTACATGGACTGTAAAGATCGAGGAATTTGAAAATCGTCTAGAGCTTGGTTCAGCAGGATTCAGAGTCGGATCTCAACGTATGCTATCAGCCCGAGTGAAATTTCCAACAGTATCACTTGAATTACGTCGATCTATCCAGACAGCAAAGGAAATTCCATTGTTAATAGGAATTTTAGAACAAAAAGTTTCTCCAGAAATAAAAAAAGCCCAAAATGATTTTTTGAAAGAAATTTTAGAGCCTTTAACTCAACCCACCTCAGTGTCTACTTTACTAATTCCACAAACAACTTTATCTTATAAGGCTCAATCAGTGAGAGCTTATTTTGATGTAGAACCTAGAAAAGTGCCTGCCGCGGTACCTGATATCATTCCCGCAACGGAAGAAAAAGCTCCTGTTCAAGAATCAACATTTTTCCCAGGTCATTCAGTGCAAAAAGAGGATTATCTTCGCCAATGTAAACTAAGCCAAGTTTCTGGTATCGGTTCAACCTATGAAAATAGGTTAAGAATGATTGGAATAACAAATGTGTTTGAATTTGTAACAGAGTCTGATACAGAAAAACTAGCTGATGCATCACAAGTCAGAGGTGCTCGAATATCCGGGTGGCAGGGAGCTGCTTTAGCTCTTCTTGAAAATTTCAAACCAGGGACGGTTCTCTCTCCTGTAGAGGTAGGAACCAAAGATGTTTCATTTCTAGAAGGTTCTGAAATTGAAATTATCAGCTTAAAGTCTTTAAAGGGTATTGGTCCTTCAACAGCGAAGAAATTTTCAACTATTGGAATTAAAACTCTGAAAGACCTCGTAACCAGCTCAGAGAAAATTGGAGATATCTCCCTTGAAACTGGTTTCTCAATTCACAAACTAAATCAATGGGTACAGGAAGCATCTCTAAGACTTGGAAAAGAAGTAAAGGCTCCAAAAACCGTTGTTACTCCAAAGAAGCCAATAACTGAAAATGAAAAACTCATTAAAATTAAAGGAATAGGTCAAGCTACAGCTAAGAAGCTCAATAATGCTGAAATAATGACAATCTCAGAGTTCTTGAATCAAAAGGACTCTCTCGATGAAATAAGCATGAGAACTGGAATATCGACAAAAAAGCTTCAGCAATTTTTAGAAAACGCACTTCTTTTGTAACAAACAAAATCCTTCTTGGAATTGCTTTCGACAAGATAACAATATTATCATTTTGAATATTTTAAAAAAAGTACTTCTCAAAACGATTCAACAAATTCCAATTATATTTCCAAATTCGAAGAGTTTAAGACTCTTTTCAGAATCCATATTCTCTCAGACTAAAATCGTTGTTTAGTCGTCTTTCATTAGTAAAACCTAGAAGAACAACAAGTCTTTGAACTACTTATCATTGAGGATTTTTCCAATCATTTTGATTGTATCAGTATGGACGACTAGGTCAACGGGGGTAATAATATGGCGTTGGAAAAAAATATTTCCGACTTAAAACACAAAAAAGTGAGAAGTCGGATTAAAGCAGCTAATTCGTTGGGAAAATTAGGTGATTCAATTGCTGTTCAACCATTGATCGAAGCTGCGAAAAACGATGAAGAAGAAAAAGTCCGAATTGCTGCAGTAAACGCTTTAGGCCAAATAGGATCTCCAGATGCAAAAGTTGCATTATCAGTATTGGCAACTGAAGATTTTTCTTCAGAAGTAAGAGGTGCTGCTCAAAGTTCTTTAGATACTATTCCGGAAAAAAGAACAACTGATTTCACGAGTGCTGATGATACTAGAGCAAAACGAGATTATCGAGCATTTGAAGCTGATGAAGCAAAACTAGGACTAATTACTCGCCTTGATGAAAGATTAGAAGTCATCTATACACCTGAAGGAAAGCTCGTCGACGAAGAAGGAAATGAAATTAAACAGCTGACAGGTGAGGGCGCTCTCAGAATTCTTAATAGTGGCTCTAAAGATGGAATTTGGTCAATAACAGCTAAACTTGACAAACTCGACAAATGTAAACCCGCTGAAGACGATGAAAGGTTTGGCGAAGAAGTCGAGGTTAAAGAGCTTCAAGCTTCAGCAGATGAGATAATACCTTACCAATTTGACGTTGAAGATCTTAAAGTAGAACTTAAAACTGAGTATTGGGATCCAGAGCGACCAGAAAATCCTCCAGCATTTGTTTTTGGTCGTGAAACTCCAGTTCTGATGGTTATGGAGATCAATAATGGATCCGATGGTCCCATTCGAAACTTGCGACTAGAAAAAGAAGTAACTGCAGGTACAAATATTACTTCAACTGAGACGGAAGTAGGTTCTGCTAAACATGACAGTAGACAAAACATGATTCTTTGGGAGATTGAAGAATTAGAAACAGGTCAAACAGCCAGACTTGAGATTAATTTCTCCGTTGAATTACCCGAGGGCGCTCAAGGATATGAGACAGGTGAAACCAAACTCACCTATGAGACTCTTGAACATTGTATCTCAGGGGCTGATCTTTCCACCATCACTGGTTCTTCTAACTTCTTCCAGTACATTGAACGACAAGAGCAAGAAGAAAATCCTGATAACTTCGATTGTAATTTTGAGCTTGTCAATGAATCTGAGTTCGAAATGGACTTGAAAGAAATTATCATTTATGAAGGAGCCTTAGATGAAAACAACATTCGAGTTCATTGGGAAGGTAAAGACTTTGAGGAACATTTGAGAACGATTGATTCAGGAGAAGTTTTCAATCTTGATCCGTGGACATCCACAGTTGATGATCCTGATGCAATTCCTCAGTTTGGTCGAGATATCGATTTAAGTGTTAAGTATGAACACACATCGCTTACTGAGGTA
>JAEOTI010000753.1 GCA_016839955.1 Candidatus Hodarchaeota archaeon
CGAATGAATATATCCAGTTAGCTCGCAAAACTTGTATTCGTCACATTAAACAAATGATTGAACTTCAAAAACGGGGGGCAGAAACCTTTGATTATGGTAACAATCTAAGAGGGGAAGCTTACGATAATGGATTAAAAGAAGCTTTTGCTTTCCCAGGTTTTGTGGTAGCTTATATTCGACCTCTTTTCTGTGAAGGTAAAGGGCCATTTCGATGGGAAGCACTGTCAAATGATCCAAATGATATCCGTAAAACAGACGATTTCGCTATGAAGCTTCTCTATGATGATAAACGGTTAATCAACTGGCTTAAATTAGCATCAGAATGTATTCCTTTTGAAAGGGGTCTTCCTGCAAGAGTTTTTTGGGCGGGTTTCTTTTGGCGGGCTGCTTTTGGAATGTTATTGAATAAATTAGTAGCTGAAGGGATCCTAAAGGCTCCAATCGTTATTGGACGTGATCATTTAGATGGGGGCTCAGTAGCTTCTCCGAGAAGAGAAACTGAAGGTATGAACGATGGGAGTGATGCAATAGGTGACTTTCCTGTCCTTAATCTTTTTGGAAATACTCTGAGTGGAGCTACATGGGTTTCTCTTCATCAAGGCGGCGGAGTGGGAATTAAAAATTCACTCCATGCAGGCCAAGTCATTGTAGCAGATGGGACACAACTCGCTCAAGAGAAATTATTTCGAGTTCTTATGTGGGACCCTCTTAGTGCTATACTTCGTCATTCGCATGCAGGGTATGAGAAAGCTCAGCATATAGCAAAAGAACATGGTGTGTTAATTCCAGGCATTGAGCCAGACAAGCCACAGGATTATGAAGGGTGGTACAATAAGATAATTGAGGTCGTACACGAGCGTACAGGAGTTAAACTTTGGTCTCCTCTTAAGAAATTAGAAATTAATTTGCTATAAATTAAGCTGATTTTTCTCGTTTCTTTTTCTTCTTTTTCTTTCTTTTTCCTTTTTCTAATTTACTCTTTGCTTCTGGTTTATGTTCACAAAGGAGATTTTCCTCTGGAATCGATTTTGCAACTATTAAGCTTGCAGAATAACCAGCAGTTGCCCCAAGAGCAGGTGTAACATATCCTAGTCCCAGTAGAATGCCTATTATGGTAATCTCAGACCCACTTAGTAGAATTATTGATAATGGTGCAATTAATAAAACTGGAAAAATAAATGCTAAGGGATAGGCATGCGCAGGTTTTGGCTGTCGAATTTTTCGGTTGTCTATCATACCTTCCCGATAATGTGCTAACCAGGCTTTTGGACTTAAGAAAATATACCGAATATAGGACATTAACACAATATAATAAGTTAAATTCACTAATGGGATGAAATAAAGTAACAATGTTTTCCTGAGTTCATTTAGATCATCAGTGGATGTCGCTCGTTTCCATGTACACTTTTTACAGATCATTCCAACATATCTCAAGTCTTCCTTCATATAAGGAGCTGCACATCCATCACAAGTTGGAGTTTTGCATAAAGAACAACGCATACGCTTTCCTCAGTCACTTATTCATGTGATTGTTTTGGTGGTCGCCATAAAAATCGAGTAATGATTACAAGAAGAGCCCAAAGTGCTATTACTAGTGAAATAACAAAAATATTTACCAGAAATAAGTCAGTTCGGTCAAATAGGTTAGAATGGGTATATCCCGCAACGAGAATTGAAATGATTTCAAATGAAATAACTCCAAGGAGCAAAAATTTAATTGTTACAAATGTTGCAAGCGTTCTGCTTGAAATTCGTGTTATTCTAATCTGATTAACAGCTAATTCTTCTAATGAATGATTAATTTGTTGTAGTTCATGCATTACAGAGCTCATTTCTTCTGGTACCGTTTCTGATGGTGGTGTTGGGTCTTCAACTTTCGTTTTAGGTTTAGTTGCATAAAATTCTTCAGTTTCAGAAATTGTTCCTAATAATTCTTGTGCTTTCTCCGTTGAATCAATAAGGAAGTCATCTTGTGAAATAGAAGTAGTTTCAATAAAATTATCTGGGATTTTATTATCCGGATATTCTTCAGGGAATAAAATCTCAGGTTCAGGCTCAGAACTGAGTTTTTCAGATGGAGATTGAAGTTGTTGGTCAGAAGAGGTTAAAATTTCCGTTTTTGATTGTTCACTTTCTGTTGCTTCCTGTACAATGGTATTAAGACCTTTGGAGAACGTAATAGTTGAGTCTTTTAGCGTGGTTTTTTCTGATGAGTCTACCTTTGAGGTTTTTTCGTCTGTCCCAATTTCAGCAAGTGCAGTCCTTATCCGATCCATTACCGTAAGGATTTCTTCAAGAGGTTCTTCTTCAGCTTTATCAGATTCTTGTACTACTATTTCAGCTTTTGTTGTAAGCTCTTCAACTTTAAAAGGTACAGGAGATTCTTCAACATTCATTCTAGCTTCTTTTATGATATCTCCAACAATTAATCTTTGAGTAGCATCTAAACCCTCAATAACTTGTCCAAA
>JAEOTI010000754.1 GCA_016839955.1 Candidatus Hodarchaeota archaeon
AACTCGATCACCCGCCCCCCAATGAATGTCTGGAACTCCCTTGTGATGATGCTAATTTCTCTTTGGAGGTGTCCCCAGTGGTCTAGCGCAGCTATTTTATAAACTCCCGCTCTAGCGAGTATAGCCAAATATTGTAAAAAAGAGTTTCCAAAAGAATATAAGACGGATCCTATTTCATTTTTGAGCGAAAAAGAAGGAGAAAATGTTATAAGTTCAGTTGGAGGAGGAGACCTTTTAAAGAAAATTTCTAGCAAGAGATTGAATATTCTTGATTTTTCAGAATCTATCAATAAAGCTCTATATACAGTGAAAATTACTAGTTCATTAACACATCAAATGGGAAAAGTAAAACATATAAATCCCATCGAAACGGTTTTGATTTTCTTTAAAGATTTAGATTCCCTTTTAGATCAAGTAAATCATCTAATTAGTTATATTTCGACTACTTATTCCATTAATATTGAAGAAAATCTACTTAACCAATTTTCTATGGAATATAACGAGATGAAAATGAATTATCAAAGATTAAGAAGAATCACAAAGATAATCTTATTTATATCAGTAATTCTGTCTGTAATACTAGGTCTAATTTTAGTATATCAGTTAATGCTCGTTTTTTTTCCAGAAAATACATCTATAAGCTTCTTGATGGTCATAGTGGAAATAATCAGTTTTATTTTAACACTTTTTACAATGATGCAGTTAGGAAGGTATTTCAACAGATTGTTTCCGGATTATAGTGAATGATAGAAGTTACATCATGGAGATAAAGAAGGAAGGATAAGTTTGACGGAGAGTTATGAATTCTCAGTAGATCAAGAAGCGATTCAAAACATTTTGGGAAATACCCAAACTGAAAGAATACCAAATGACGATTTAATCATAGATTATTTCTCGCGTCCAACTGATTATCAAAAGATTTTCAATAATATCCCAGCAGTTTTGGATGGGGTACGGGGAACCGGAAAATCCATGTACCTCCGCTACTTCCAAATAGGGAATCAGCTCAAACTCATCAATCAAGATATGTCATTACGGATTTTTCCTGTGTATTTTAAAATAAATGATCAGTTTTTCATTCATTTCCATTCAAAGAATTTCAAAGACATTAATAGATTTGCAGAAGTCCTAAGGCATTACTTCAATTTGAATATTGTCCTACTGGTTTTGAATCTTCTACTCAAAAATAAGAAAGTGATGAAAGGACGATCAAGGTTTAAAACTGTACTTAAGAATTTTCTTCTAAAAAATCGCATAATTCCTTCTGAGGCTGAATCCGCGTCGAGAAATCTAAAGGCTTTTAAAAATTTTTGTGAAAACACCAGGTATAATTTGATAGAATCATTAAGAGAATGGAGATTAGAAGGGGAAAAATATGATAAATGTTTCACCTTCTTCGAAGACGTTGATTTCATATTTGAATTCTTTGAATTAATTAAGATCCTATTTTTCGGAAAAGAACCCACTAAGCTTTTCATCTTATTGGATGAGTACGATAAACTTAATGAAAAACAACAATCGGTCATTAATTCTTTGGTTAAAGAGAGAAACACAAATGTGACATTTAAACTGGCCTGTAAAACTGGAAATTTTCATAATAGATGTTTCCCGAATCAATCTATTGATACTATTCACGATATAAGCTGGCATACGATTAATCAGACGTTTTTCAGTAGAAATATTTCAGAATTTAAAAAATATGTTGAGGATATTGTTAATAAACGTTTTATGAGTTTAGACGAGAGGTTCTCTATAAATAAAATTTTAGGTAAATCTGAATCTATTAAAAATAGACTTACAAAAATAAAAGAGACAAAAAAAAGAGGGGGACTGAAATTGTCATATTTTGGAGCAACAGATGTAGTACGTGTTTCTGCTGGTGTTGTCAGATATTATATGGATTTGTGTAATCAGATATTATCTGAAGGAGCTACAAACGGTTCAATAAAAAGTATCCCCCATCAATTACAAAATAACGCAATAATCTCATACTCCCAGAGACAACAAAGATATGCGCAAAATTCAGTTCATGGAGAAGAATTTTTAAAATTGATCACTGCACTTACTCATCTTTTCCGTTATAGGTCACTCCAGGATTACGTCCACTCCTCAACATTGAGTTTTAATATCCGGAATTTAGTAAATTTAAATAAAGAATCTAAGATGTTAATTAAAAACGCTGAAAGTGAAGGTATTATTATAAGATTTGCGCGTCAAGAACCAGATGGACATTCTACGCAAATGGCATATGGCCTGAATGCAGTTTATGCACCAGCATACAATCTTCTACCGATATATCCTGATGCTGTCCAAATATCTGCTGATGCTTTTGATTTAATCTTGGATTCTCAAAATGAATTCTATAAGCGTATGAGAATTTCCCCTCAACCTCTGCAATTACCCAAAATTCAGAATTTAGACAAATTTTTTCCTGATCCTAATCAAAATGATGATGTGAGTTCCTAATGTATCTTTCTACTCAGAAAATAAAAGTGCTCTCTAAACCTCCATCTTTCTTGATTTTAGTTGCTGGATTCGAGGAAAGATGTCTTGGTATACTTGATTTAATCAGAGATTTAGATCTTCAAAGAACATTAATTCTAATGTTAAGATACCAATCCACTGATTTAGAAATAGAAAGGTCAAACAAAAAAAATGAAGAAAAAATTGAATTGTTTCTTAAGAAAAGAGGATATTCATTTTATGAAATTGACATAGATCATCTGAATCCCTTCAAAACTCTAATCAAAATGAAAAAAATTCTGGAAAAGTGTTCTAAAGTTGAAAGATTGGATATTATATTTGATGTTAGTGGATGCATTGATGGATTAATCCCAATATTGACCAACCGTTTAATTTCGTTAAATCCAGCAAATTTTTCCCTTGTCTATACCAAACCTAGGACATACAAATTAATCAAATTTTATGAGCAAGGACGATTTACTAGCATTCAGAAACTTTATTCTGATCCGAAACTCAGCAAGCAATTTATGATGACGAGCGGGTTAGATAGAGTAGATTTCTATGAAGGATTGGAAGGGAATCCAAACCCTCTAAATCCTTATCGGATAATTTTTTTGGCAGGTTTCGAATTAAATAAAATTGAGGTAGTCTGCGATCAATATAGTGATTCTAGAAAGGAAATTCTGTTCGGCCAAAGTAAACTATTCAACACAAAAAAAGAGCAAGACCTCTCAAGAAAGATACATGAAAACTTAGATCCTGTTCTTCAGTTTGAAAAAGGAGTAATTGAGAATTTTAATGTCCAAGAAATTCTCAACGAGTTAAAGAATAGAGTAGAAGGATATCAAAAAGAAAATATTCTGATTTGCTGCTTTGGTACTAAACCTCAATTAGTAGCAAGTACCATAATAGGTTTGCAGAAAAGAGAAATTGGATTGGTTCGAGTACTATTAAAAGACTATCATCCAAAGTATTTCTCTGAAGGAAAATCGTCCTCCCTCCTAATTACTTTGAAAGGATTTGTTCAGGAGGGCGTCTGATGTCCTATCCTCTCATGTATAATAAGATTGTCTTATTACCTGAAGGAGTTTATAAATGCAAAAGTACCAAAAGGACTGTTGATATATTTCACTTCAGATTATTTGTATGAGAGAAAAAAGATGATGTATGGTAATTGTCTTAGGAGACCATGTCCGAAACCATAAAAATTAGAATGATTAGGTTTGAGGAAATATGGAAACCATCAAATCACTTGAGTATTGGGAACAAGATGATCACATTGATCAAAAGTTTTATACTGCGCATTCAATTATTGGTTCAGCCATTATTAGTTATTACACTGGAAAAAAATTGTCAAAAAATGTTCCTTCAAATTGGAGCAATATTACATTCTATTATTCAATGGTGTTCTCTACCCGCTTATTGCTATTCCTTGCAGTAGGTGATTTTCCGACCCCTCATAGAGAACTTTGCAAACAAAACACGGATAGGACTCCGCTGATCAAATGTGATTGGTTCAATATATTTTTACAGGGAAAACCAAAGAAGAGAAGAAATGAGAGTAGACAAGAGTTCAGAGATAGGAGTAGGTATATTTACCAATCTTTTGCAATTTCTGATTTAACAGATTCTTTACGAGAATTTAACCCAGATAGTATTCAGGATTGCGACGAAATAATAAATGAAATGAGACATATTTTGTATATAGCAAAATTTACCCGTAATAATGAGAATTATGATAGTCTCATAATCTATCATCATTTTGATCATCTCGATTTATCAATTCCCATAAAAAACTTATCTGGAACTCTTGAATCCATGTCAAAAAGGTTTATCATCATCGCTTTAAGCTTCTTCAGAAAATTCATAAAAAAAACAAAGGAAGAAGATTATCTTGCATTTCTTAACTGGAGGGATCCTACTCACCGAGAAGGTATACATTATCTAGCAGATACCTTGTTCGAGTCACAATTGATAGACAATAGAGAGGAGATAAATGGATTTTTTACAAAGGATGATTTTTTCCGTCTTATGGTAGATGAAAATCTCGCAAAAAGGGTTCATGAGAACATTATTATGACTAAATTTGATTCAAAAACAAATCTTATGAAACAATTTAAAGAGAACGTAAGATGGTTGTCGAATTATCAAATCCCAGACAGATTTTAACCATCAAGAAAAGCACAGAGCGTTAGATTGTGTATATATGGAGATAGAAATATTGCGACATCTAGTAAATTTAAAAATGTACGGATTTCCGTATGAATGAATTCTATAACTATTATGTACATGTTACAAATTGAAGATGTGAATATTAAATATTCTAAACAGCTATGGGAGGAATGGTTAGTATTTTTATCAGAAGAAGAAAGTCAATTTGCACATTGGAAAAACAAAACTCAAATAGAACATGGCTCCTTCACCTTTTCTTTTGATCTATCCATCCTTAGCGGAGTTAAGAGACAAAAAGATGGTCATCATTCTAAATGTTCCTTCATGCAAGTCTTACACAAAACTATACTACAATGACCACAAGATGTAATGATTCTATGTTCTCCACAATTTATACATCTCCCTTGCCAAGTTTTTTCTTTTAAAATCTCTTTAATCTTCTTTCCTTGATAAGTAGTCATTTAGCTCATCCTCAGTATCTGGAGTTTGGCGTATTCTAGGTAGAGTGATCTTATTTAGAAATTTATTCAAATTAAAACCTGTATACTTAATTAAAAAATCATTCATCTCTTCTCCTTGATAAACTTGCCATCCTTTTTTCATCCATTGGTTAATTGCAGCTGGTACATTATCCGTGGATCTTATTAGGAAAGCTGGTTGCCATGTACCATTATCTATTTCCTTTATTTGATCATAAATTTTCAAATAGCCCTCACGGATTCTTCTGTCAGCTGATCCATACCGATTCTTAATTTCTAAAGCGAACTTTTCCTCGTCAAAAATTACAGGATAATCACAAAGCTGTCTATTCTTTGGCAGCTTAAAGGGTTCAGGAATTGGGTCAGGAACAAAACGTTCTAAAAGAATGCCTACAAATAATTCGTACTGTTTTCCTAAAAGGGAATTCCAATCTTTTTTCCGAATATGATATGATGATGAAGAGATATGAAATAATGAATAGTAAGGATCTTCTCGTAACAGCTTACGTACTTCTTTGACTTTTGGACTGAATTCATCGTCATATTTATCTTGTTTTTCTTGAACTGCAACATTCAGAGCAACTAGATACTCATACAATCTCTCTTCAAGGTCATTTTCTAATGTAAATTTTGGATAACTCATTATAACTGTCTCCTACCCATCATAACTTTGAATAACTGTTCCATCACTATCGATAATTTTCGCATACGAACATTTCTCTTTAATGAGAGTAACATATTGTGAGTTAATCTCATAGCCAATACTATTCCGATTCATTTCTCTCGCCACCTTCAAAGTTGTTCCTGTACCAAGAAAGGGATCTAAAACTGTTTCCCCATCAAAAGTAAACATTCGAATAAGTCTTCTTGGGAGTAAATCTGGAAACACAGCAGGATGCCCTTTCCTTTGAGACACTGGCAGAATTTCCCAGATTTGCCCAAAATGTTGCATCCATTCAGATTTATCAAATTTTGATAAGGCAATTATTTCTGGTGCTGGTTTAACGCGTTTCCCTTGTTTTTTGAATGTTAGAATATATTCAATATCGTTATTGATGATTCCATTGGGTGGAAATGGGTATGACCCGAAAACTCCTCCCTTTATTCCACCACCACCAATCGATTTCCCGATCTTTTTCCAAAAAATAGTGTTCATATAGTCCATACCATTATCTTCACAATATTCAATGATTTTTGAATGGATTGCCATTACTTTATAGCGTCCAAAATGTTCTGTTGAAGTAAATACATCTCCGACATTGAAACATATTCGTCCTCCCGGTACAATGACCCGAATACACTCTTTCAACACTTGAAATACTCGTGAAACATATTTATCAAAAGCTTCCTTGTAACCAATTTGTTTTATTTGATCTCCATAATTCTTTAAATTCCAGTAGGGAGGTGATGTTACGACTAGATGGACAGTCTCATCCTGAATTTCTCTCATTAATTCACTACTATTGATATAAACAGTTTGAGAGATTTTTGGAGTGGTAACAATCTCTTTCTCTTCTTTCTCTTCTAAATAATCTTTCACTCGTTGTCTTATTCTATAATTTGAGGGGTTATCTTTCTCAATCCATTCCATGATCTCTGAAAAGAACTCTTTTTCTATTTCATCATTATTTTCGAGTTCGGTCAACAAATCATGTCTTTCATTTAATCTCTGAATTTCTCCTCGAATTTGATCGTTATTATACCCTAATTTCTCAAATTTCACCCTCAATTCTGAGATGGTAGCTGGTGTCTGATCCCAATAAAGGATTAGAATTTCTTCCAATTCTTTGATACGAGCTTTTTCGAGTTCTATTGTCTTGATTTGTTTTGTAGCTATTTTTTCTAAGGCTTCTGTGATTCTTTTTTTCCCCTCTTTTATCTTCATGAATTCCTCCCAAGCCATTTTCTGTGGATTCTTACCGTAAGGTGCAAGACGGACGATTTGTAGCGCGTGTTGAAGCTTAAATTTTTTTTTATTATTAACAAATATTTCTTGCATCTCTGGACTTAGTTTAGTTAAAGAAGAGTAGTGCTGAACCATCGTCTCTGATATTTTGAATTTTTTTGCTATTTTTCCTCGTTTCATTCCCTCATCCTTCAATTTTTTGAAATAGTAACCTTGTTCTATCGGGTGAAGATAACCACCTTCGTGGAATAAATTTGATTCGAAAGACCAAGTATTAGCTTCTTCATCTGTGAGTTCAACAACTCTAGCGGTGACTTTATCTTCCTTCAATAATTCTAGAGCTCTTAATCGGTTTTCACCAGAAATTAATTGATATCCTTTCTTTGATGGGTGTTTTCTCACAATTATTGGATTTTGTAATCCAATACGTTTGATAGAATCGGCTAGTGCCTGAATTTGTTTCTCTTTAAACCATTTACGGTTACAAAACGTTGTCCGATCAGAAATCTCTTTAATCTGTATTTCATTGTTCATTTTCTTCGTCTTCCCACAATTCATTGATCTGGTCGGGATCATTCCATATATTCAAAAATTTTATAACGTTTATTTTAGGATTCTTCTTGAAAATTAGCTCAACATTAGGATGTACAACATAAGCAATATGGAATCCATGGCAAGTGATCATACTTTTTGTACGAAGATAGTTGATGGACTTTTGAATTTCTTGAAAGGAGAAATTTTCCCCCTGCATTTTTTCTATAAGCAGATCACGGTAATATCCTTTATTGCTTCGAATATTTTTCAAGATTCGAAACGAGAGTTCTTCTATTTTCACGCTTACCATCTTTTGTTATTTTTCACTAAATTCAGACGGATATGCTATTTTTCCCTCTGGTAGTTTCTAATTTAGATAATTAATATCTACTTTGATACTCAAAAATTTTGTTCCTCATTGATATAGAAAAGTATTGGCGTGAAATATTTATATTCTCTAAGTCACTTTTCTAACATTTTAGAAAATATAAACAAAGTTTTTCTTTGAAAAGATTATTGAATTATAGTACAATTGAAATCGTGGTGTTGTGATTATATAAGTCGTGACTTATCTCAAAGCAGAATTGTAATGGAGTTCGATATGAACACAATTCAGCATTTAGGAATATCAATGTATGCAAGATTACCTCCAGTATTAGCAGAACTAGTAGCTAATTGTTGGGATACAGACGCGAGTGAAGAAATAATCGAGTTGTCTGACCAGGATCCTGTTAATAAAAAGATAACCTTGACAGGTAATGGGTTTGGAATGAGTCTTGAAGAAATTAACCTTAGACTTTTAAAAATTAGGAGAAATAGAAGAGTTGCTGAAGATACAGATATGACTCCTGACGGGAGGAAAGTAATTGGTAATAAGTCATATATCCAACGGTTAATGTCCAAATCCCATGAAAAATACCCATGTATTGTCATAAATTATAAAATTAGCTGAATTTCAGATCTAAAAGGAATTCAATGATTTTAGTAGAGGAACTATCTCAACTTCGCAAAAGGCTGGTTTAGATTACGACTTTCGTAATAAAGTTGTTGTAACCTAAAAATGATAACTTCTTTAGACAAGATAGCACCTTCTAGAGAACAAGAATTGTTTGATAACAAAGTTTTAGTTTTTGACGATAATATTTTTAAATAAATTGATCCTATTTGAGACTTATGGGAGAAGAAACATCAAGTATAGCTTTTACAAAAGTAGATATTAAAAAATCTGTTGAAAAAGCTTGGGATACACAAATAGAAGCAACTAATATGATACAGGATTACTTCATCCATTATCAAAAAATCATTGAAAAGAAATCAGCACTTGTTTTTATGCCAACTGGTAGTGGAAAATCGGGTATTATTGCACTTGTTTCGCGAAATTTACCTTATATTGGAATGGTATTAATCCTTACTCCACGAACACTACTACGAGATCAGCTTTGCAGGAAAATAACCTTTGATTATTATAATACAATTAAATTTCCAATTAAGAATCTTCCTAAAGAGGTTCAAAACGTTACAAGTAGTCGTAATTTTGTTAAAAGTCGTTCACCAAGGAAACAAGTATTAGTAATGACAGTACAGATGTTAGTGAGCATTAAAAAGAAACGTGACAAAATTTTTAGATATATCCTTAAAAATACCTCTTTAGTTATTGTAGATGAAGGTCATTATGAACCTGCATACAGATGGAGTAAAATCATACGGAAAATTAAAACACCTAAAGTCCTACTCACTGCAACCCCCTATCGTAACGACTATAAAGCATTTGATATAGATTTAAACTATAAATATGTTCTTTCTTATAAATCAGCAGTCAGATCGAAATACTTACGTAAAGTAAAAATCATAAATAGACCATCCAATAATCGAAATTCACCTGAACAGTTTGTTAATGATGTAATCAACTTCTATGATACCATGGTATCGAATGGTAACTATACTCCACGTGTAATCATACGTTGTGATAATCGAGCTTCTATTAGGCAGCTAGCGGTAATATTTAAAAAAAAGAAAAGAGATTTTTTAGGAATTCATGATAAATTCAAAAATACTAAAGATTGGGAAAGGAGAACAGTCCCAGATCCAAAAGATGAGAGTGCTATATTTTGGATACATCAATTTAAATTGTTAGAAGGGTTTGATGATCCTAGGTTTCAAGTTTTAGCAATTTATGAGAAAATTGGAACTACCAAGTCATTTGTTCAACAGGTAGGAAGAATTATTCGCAATACAGATATAACGAAAACTGAAATAGCCTATTTTTTAGAACATTGGGATGGGTATCATACAGAATTATGGAATGGATTCCTTGAAACAGATAATATTATTGAAATAGAAGGAATTGAATTTTTTTATTTATCAAATGAAAAGGGTTTTCTACATGAATTGATTGAACACCAACCTAAGATTGCTTATGTAGATGGTAGATTTAGGTCAGAATTTAACTTAGAAGAAATTGATCCAGAAAAAGATATTAAACTACCTTTAAGAGTTAATTTATACGAAAAATTGGAAAATTTTAAAATTGATTCATGTTTAAACTCTATTAAAGAACATTTTGAAGAAAAAGATCGTGTTGTTGAAAAATATGACACTTCTAAAGAAAATCTAAGAATCATTATATCGGTTTTGTGTAAAAACTCTTATTTTTTAAAAAATCACGTATTTTTTGAAGCTCACATTCATATTACAGTGCTCTTAGAATGTAAAAATTATATTTGCTTTTATGATAGCTCTGGATTAAAATTAATAAATGAAGACCAATTAGGTATTGGTAATCCTGTGGATGTTAAGAAGTTAAAGAGATTATTTATTAGTGGAAAAGGTAAAAAACTTGTAAAAGTATCTTTGGAAAATTCTAACTTGGGAATATCTTCAATAAGATCTAGAAGCATTAGAGCTACTGCTATTGAAAATACTATACCAATGTTTGATGACAATGCGCAAATTTGCACTACAGCTGAAGGATATGGTTTCAGCAATCATAGACATTATGTGGGGTTCAAACGGGGACGAATTTCGCAATATATAGGCTATAGACACTTCCCCGAATATATAAATTGGCTAGAAAAAATAGAGAAGATAATAGAGACTGATCAATCTGTTCTTGAAATCTTTAGAAGATATGCCGAAGAAGTTCCAACACCAACCAATCCTGAACCTACAAGTATTTTAATAGATATAGAAGAAATAAGAGAAGTTTATTACCGTACCGGAACTGAGAATAATAGAGAATACATTAATATTGAAGATAAATGTATAGACATATCTAATAACACGTTTACAATTATTCATATAAATGAAGAAAACTTTGAAAATGAAGAAGCAAACACAAAATTGGAAATTAAAGTTACCTTTGAGAAAGGAAAATATCACCTTCATAGTAAAATGGTTGAATCATTCTATACTCGAGAATCAGATGAATTTCCCCCTGATGTGATTACATATTTGAATAATTTCCAAGAATTTAGAATCCTACCTAAAGATACAAGATACGTTTATGTAAAGGGTAAATTTTACAAACCAGGTTTTTCGATTGGGAAAGATTTTGATAAAAACACGTATTCTTTAGGAAAGTGTTTCATTATTGATAAAAAAATTGGTGAATGTCGGCAAGAGAAGGGAACTGCTGAGTATTACAAGAATAATACTAATAATTGGGATCCTAAATCTCTATTTGGTATAATTTCAAGGAAAGGTGAAAATACAACCATTTCACAGGAATTTGGAGATCCAACCTATTTTATCTGTGATGATGGAGCATTAGAGATGGCAGACTTCATTTTATGTGATGAAGGGTTATCTAAAATTGTTTTAATACATGCCAAAGCATCTGATGATTCTGTAAGTAAGTGTTATACAAGTAATTTGCATGATATCTGTGGACAAGCAATAAAAAATTTAAAATATTTATCAAGATATAATAAGTTCATTCCTCCAAATTTAAATAATTGGAACAATAACTGGAGTAGTAAAGTCAGTGGAGGATGGGGAGTTGTTAAAAAGAGAATTATAATTTCCCCAGGAGAACAAACTCCTCAAGAAGTCTGGAAACGAATCAGAACAGTTATAGAAAATCCTCATTCAAATAAAGAAGTCTGGCTTTTCCTCGGAAATACATTATCAAAGAAATACTTTGAGAAAGAACTCGGTAATAATAATCCTAAACCTAATGTCATTCATGCAGCCTACTTATTAGAAGGTACAATGTCAACAATAGGTGTAGAGGCAAAAATGAAAATATTTTGTAAAGAATAATGTTTTAATAAAGCATTCTCTCCAGACAGATTGAATATTATTTTATTTGTCAATGAAAAGCACATGAGAAGAATGGTTTCCTAGATGTATACTTCTCATGCATAAATAAATTATATAAATAGGATTTTAAATAAATAACAAAGGAAATACCAAATAAAATTTTCATTTAATAAAATTTGTGGGAAGATTATGGAAATTAAAGGAGTTTATTTTGGTTTATGTGAAAAAAACACATCTGAACCTTCTTCAGAACGTTTTTTTATAATAAATCATCATCAAAACCCGATAACTAGAGAATTAGACACATTACTGACAGCATATTTACAAAAGGTAATTGAATTTGGTAGATCAAAAAATGTAACAGAAGAATCATTTGGAGGAGAAATTAGAGAAATAGATCATTCAGACCCAAAGTTGAAAAAAATTTCTATTAAGACTATTTTCGAGGATCTTATCCAACATTGTGATGATCCATCTAAGTTTGAAAACTACTTAACTCAATATGGATATGTACTAGGTAAGAAATATATTAAAATTGAGAACTCTAGAACAGGTTTATTATTCTTAGTTGTTTTCTCCTTAAATGCTGGATATTATATTTCATGTATTCGCACAGATTTGACAGAAAAACAAGAAATGTACTTCTTTGATAAAAAAAATAAAAATATTGAAGAAACTGTTCTAGAGCTCATACTACCTCAAGTTCGAGCTCTTTCTAAAGCTGGACTCTATCCTTCAATTATTGGAGGAAAAACCAAACCAAATAGAATAAAAATCATTCAAAAAGCTGGTTCTGCTGAATACATTAGAAAATTTTTCGAAATCGAAAGTTATCTTCACCCTTATGATGAGTCCGAATGGTTTTTTAAGACCATTCGTGAAAGTAATTTAGATCAAGAACCAATAAGAGTAAATGAATTAAAAACAGAATATGAAAATCTCAGGAGTAATGAATATTCACCTCAGGAATATGAAGAACATCTTGTTCAACAATATCCAACAAAATTTTCAAAAAACAAAGTAGCTACTTTTTCAAAAAAGAGAAAAGCTTTAAGAGATAATTTACCTAAAACAAATAAGAAATCATATGATAAAACAAGAATAGCATTACGAATACTCGATACTCGCTTTTTATTTGATATGGATAATCTCGAAGAAACTGTATTTCTTGCTGAAAAAGGGGAGTATAAATATCTTATAATAAAAGATACAAGTGTAGATGTAGAATCTTTTTATGACAACCAGAAATTAAATGTTGAATTTAGTACATTAGATGAAGTCCTAAAGAAACTTGATGAATAAATTTGTGTTGTAAATGACCATAAATTTAATGGAATTGACAAATTTTCTCAAAAAATGGAAATCGAATGAAACTCCTTCCCTATTTAGTTGGAGAATTGAAGAGAATTTAGAAATTAAAAAACTAATTGAATTCTTCATTGATATTTCAGACCTTAAAGTTGAATACTCCGATTTACTCCGAATTAAGAAATCAGGTTTAGTGTTTAAATTTAACTTAGAATATAAGGACATAATACCTATTATTGATGATTTAGACAAAGAAGAATTTACAAAAATAATATCAGAGATAAATATTTGTGATACTCATTCTAAAAATTTTAAAGATTATTTCTTTAATTTTTATAATGGATCCTATAAGCAGAATTCACAATTTATTTCCCTCATTTCAGATTTAAAGAAGTGTAATAATTGTAAATTCATTTTGAAAGGTCAAATTAATGTTAAAAAATCACAATTTATCAAAATAGTCAAACAAGAAATCCCTTTACCAAAAATACTTCTTTGGTATTCTTTGAAGTCATTTCAAAGTTATCTTGAACAGCATAACGTAATAGACCTTTTAAATGAAATATTTACTAGATATTCTCCATATTTTTTCCTTTTTTTAGATGGAGATGTTCCATGGACAATTGAAGACTTTTTTTGTTTTTTAAAACTTGATAATTCTGTTTTATCTAGACTTTCAAGTCTTAATTATGTATTCCAAGAGAAAGTCAAGGAATTAGGACGAATTAAAGATCAAATTGACAATTATATTGAAATTCAAAACGAAATGAATTTTCCTCCTCAACTATTTTATTCAAACTCATTTTATATTAATGGAAATTCGCTTTGGTTCAATTATGGAAAACATCTATTTGTATTTTCTGTTTTTAAAATGCTTCTTTCGGATGTAAAAATAGAAAATAAGAAAATTTTAGTGACAGAAAAGAGAGTTAATGTTTATTTTAATAACTCAGAGACATTGGTGATTGATAACATAATTGTAGACATTGCTAATTGTCTACCTTCAGTTATCGAAATTTACATTAGAAGATTACTTGTTTTATCTAAAAATTCTTTAATAGAACTAAGAAATAAATTTAACAAGATTTTCCTTCAAAGAATTGATAGATTTGAAGAAAACTTCATTGAATTGGCTAGAAATTTAGGTATAAGATTTGAATCAATTGAGATTCCAAATTTTTCTTTGAATCCACGAATAGCAGCATTACAAATAAATATTGAATTTAACAAAGAAGTTTTTAGAGAATTTAAAACAGCAGGTTTATTTAACAATTGGAATGATGAATTTAAGGAAAGACACAAACAAAAAATTATTCAAATTTTAAATTTAATTAAGCAATTGAATAAAAAGAAGAAAATTCATCTTCTTTTGTTTCCAGAATTATCTTTACATCAAGAATTTATTCCTATTTTAGAGGAATTTTCTAAAAATACATTAATTACTGTACTTAGTGGTGGAGTCTTTGAGAAATTACAGATGGATCAAACAACTTTTTGGAAAAATACATGTCACATTATTGTTCCTGTAAGTGCAAATGAACCTGCTTTAATATATAAAAAAGAGAAGTTATTACCATCCAAATTTGAAAAAGGAGTAATGTCAGAAGAAAAAATTAAGATAGGGGATCTTTCTTATCGATTAACATATAAAAGGAAATCTATAATTATAGCTATATGCTCTGAATTTTTGAAATTAGAAGATACTTTTCCAAAAGAACAATTAGACGAATCACAAATGATTTTAGTCCCGCGAGCGACACCAATGAATCTAATGTTTGATCATCAAAGCCTATTACTTAAGGATAAATTTGTGATACATGCAAGCCTATCTGGAACAAATATTGAACTGATGGGTCGAAGTGGTTTCTGGGGAGATTTAAATAAAGATTATGGAGGTATACGAGGTGAACGTTTACTAGATGAGTTATTTACGATTGGAGAGGGCTTAATAATTGCAAACTTTGATTTAACTCATCCCGAGGCAGCAAAGATGCCTACTAGCCCTGGATCTGTTAGTTGCAATTATGAAGATCCTCAAATGTTTGAATTTATCACAAAAGACAACAAAATAGTACTCAAAAATTTGCCTGTTCAAAGAACTTGGAGTAATTATTTTGATAAATTTCTTGAGACTGTAGGAAAGGTTATCAAGGATGAAATTATAAAAAGAAATGTAATCTATACCTTCAATGAATTAAAACAATTGATTTCAGATGAAATAATACAGGAAAAAATTAATTTAAAAACAGATCTTGTTCCACATTTTTTATTTGCTTTAATTAAAGAGAAAAAGAATTTTAGAATTTATGAAAAGCATAAAAAAAAGTTTAGAGAAAAAAAAGAAGATAATTACTCCCTACTCTAAAATGAAACATTAAATTAACGATTGAATTATATCAAAATTAGGTTGGAAAATCAAAGGCTGGTAGTCTTTTCGCAAAATCATTAAGCGTTCATCTAAATCTGTATGTTCTAAACTATTTTCCAAACATGAGTATAGATTTTGGATATGTGATTTATGAGCTGCCTCAAAGGACATCCAACGATCATTGTAGTAAATTTGCTTCGGAAATATCTTCTTTTTCACAATCATTCCCCGTAGCAATTTTACTAGCTGTTCTTTTGGCACATAATAAGGTAGTTTGTCATCATCATACTGCTTTTGAAAATCGAAAGGACTGATAAATCCTTCAGCAACCGCTTCACATAATGTAAGTTGGGTGATGATCCTTCCTACTTCTTCAAGATCCAAGT